>JAAWLS010000273.1 GCA_022798035.1 Lachnospiraceae bacterium
GTAAGCCTTGAGAATGGGGTCATAATAATCATTCATGTTATCCATGCCAATGACATGGATATCTTCTATTTTTTTCAATAATTCTATCACCAGGTTTGCTCCGATAAATCCGGCCGCGCCTGTAACGAGAACCGTTTTTTTTCTTAATTCAATCTTCTGCATTGTTTTTTCGAATAGTTTCCTTTCACAAACCCCCAGAAATACAGGCTTTTAGAGCCCGTCAATATCAACCTGTAAACTAGACACCAGACTGGAGGAATATTGCGTGTAATCGTTCAGCCTTCTTATTTTTTGTACGCCTTATTTTGCGGGAATTTCAATACTATGATAAAAATACTTATGGGAAGGATGCGTGCTTAGGATGGATGTTTCTCTCTGGCTGCCAAACAGGGAAACATTCGATGAATTTCGTGTATCTCTTATCTTCGGGAGATGGATGAAATGGATTCCCTCCAAGTTCATTGTCTGAGGTTTTCCTCACCGCAGAAGCAGGAGCGGACATCAACCCCATCTATTTTCTTTCCGGAAGTCTTTCTGGTTTTCCGGGCAGTGGCAGCAGGCTCCTTCGATTAAGGTATGCCTCTGAAACTCAAAACTGCCCCATCCTCATTTAAAATATCTGCCTATATTTTGAAGGGCAGTTTCTCAGACAGTTCACCCGGCATACCTATTGGAGCCTTTCTGCCGCTGGCAGGAAAACCACACGAAAGGCTTCCTAATCCCAGAAAATAGATGGGGTGATGCCACTCCTTTTTGGCTGGCAGGAAAACCGAGTTTGAATTGGAGGGAATCTATCGCATCCATCCATCCCCAAAGTTAGAGATACTAGAAATTCTATTCGAGTTTCCCGTTGGCAGTCAGAAAGAAACATCCTAAGTAACACAGAGGTTCCCATAAGTATTTTTAGAGGCAGTTTTGAAAATTTCTGCAAAACAAAGCGGTACAAAAGTATAAGGCTGAACTGTTACTATTACACAAAGAATCACTACTTTGTCCTTGAATCCTTCTGCTGGATTTGTTAAAGTAAAGGAGAAAAAGAAACAGAAGATGAAGGGCAGCCTGGAGGCATGAATTTGAATCTGCCGCCTGGCTCAGAGAGGGAAAGCAATGGAAGAAAAGGGACAAAATCAGGGGGTTCAGGAGATATCTGCAGTGAACAGAAGCAGAGAGAATTTGAGAATACAGAAAACAGAATGGATTTATAACCAGATTCAAAGGCAGCGGGAAGCGGAGGACGCCTTGTTTGAGCAAATCCGCCAGGAACAGGATGTGCTCGATACGCTGAATCAGTCCATTGAAAATAACATGCAGAGGACGAAAGAAGCCCGAAAATACAATCAGGAGTTTCAGGAAAATATGGATGCTCAGGTTTATGCCATGTATGGACTTACTGAGGATAAACTGCAGGGCATGAAGGAATACAAAAATGCTTATTATCAGGGGTGCGCATTTTCCTTGTTTCTCTTGTCTATGGTATTGGTGGCCCTGTGCGGTGTACTGCATGGATTCCAATCACAGATTTGTCTTTTTATGATTGCATTTTCCGGAATAGAGGGTGCTCTTTTGAGCCAGGAAAAGAAAAGGGGAAAAGCGTTGGATTTGCTGTGCAGAGTACTTTATCTGTTGATGTTCCCTTTGATGATGGTGATTTTTGTGTGCTATGAGCTGAACTATCCGGAGTATAATATGCTGCTGCCAATTCTGGCAGTATTTGGAATCTGCGTGCTGATACTTGGAACAGCAGCCTACTTTTTCTATAATCCTTATCGAAAAGAGCGGAAAAAGGTGGGAGCGGCAAAGGATACCATTCGCGGAATCGAGAAAACAGCGAAAAAAGAAGTCAGGAGAAATCAGAAAGATAGAGAAAAATCAGAGAAAAGGCAGCAGAGATTGTTAGAGAAAGAAGAAGCGAGGCAGCAAAAGCTTCTGGCGAGAGAAGAGGAGAGACAGCGAAAACTGCTGGAACAGGAAGAGGCAGAACGGCAGAAAATATCAGAGCAGACAGTGGCAGGACAGCAATATCTGGAAGAGACAACACAGCAGAAACTTCCGGAAAAACCAGGCAGACAGCAGTTGTGGCTGGAAAAGAAAGAGACGTTTCTGTCACGTTTCCGCAGGCAGGCAGGTCAGCAGATGGAAAGTGATGCGGCAAAGACAGATGATATCATAGAAGTGGAAGAAGGCCATGCAGTGGAAGCGGAACCAGAAGATATAATGGAAGTAGAACCAGAAGAAGGCCATGAAGTGGAAATTAAAAAGGAAGAGAGTGTGAAAATAGAAGAGTTTGCAGAAACAAAAGAGCATACAGAGGAAGAGTAAAAGTCATGCTTTTTCAATTTGATTAGAGTGTCAAAAGGGTGTGTCCCATGCATTCTATACCATAGACTGCTATATAAATGAGCTGGTAACGTATGGTATAAATGTAACTTTGGCGCTCTAATTTTAATTTCAAAAATTTTACAGTTTTGGAATCTCAGAAAAGGCAGATATTATAGGAAGCAGATATTATGATGTTGAGGTCAAAAAGTATTTTGCCCTTGTGATACCGCGAATTGCTCCGCTGTAAACAGCATTCGCAATTCTGCGCACATTATCATATTGTAGACGAGGTGATAAAACTGAAAAATCATTTGAAAAATCAAACAAGTCCTTATTTATTACAACATGTAAATAATCCGGTAGATTGGTATCCCTGGTGTGAGGAAGCATTTGCGAAAGCGCGGAAAGAGGAGAAACCTATATTTTTAAGCATAGGGTACAGCACTTGTCATTGGTGCCATGTGATGGCGCATGAAAGTTTTGAGGATGAAGAGGTGGCCCGTGAACTGAATCAGAATTTTATTGCCATTAAAGTGGACAAAGAGGAACGGCCGGACATTGACAGCATTTATATGGAAGTCTGCTTGATGCTGGGCGGAAGCGGCGGATGGCCTGCCAGCATTTTTATGACGCCGGAACAGAAGCCTTTTTATGCCGGAACTTATTTTCCCAAGCACGGTATGTATGGGCGAATAGGATTTTTAGAATTGCTGCGGACTGTACATGACAGATGGGAAAAAAACAAGAATGGCCTGGTGAAATCGGCAGAAGAGATTACGAGGCATCTCCAGGAGCAGGCAGTTCGAACACAGACAGAGATTTTTTGGCAGCGCCTGCCTAAGCAGGGAGTGGAGTGGTTTAAAGCAAATTTTGATGAGGTCAACGGAGGATTTGGCAAGGCTCCTAAATTTCCCATGCCCCATAATCTGATGTTTTTGATGGAGTATTATCAGGCATACGGGAACCAGCGGGCTCTTGAGATGGCAGAG
>JAAWLS010000274.1 GCA_022798035.1 Lachnospiraceae bacterium
GTGGTTCTTCTGCCAAGGAAGAGACAAAGCCTGCAGAGAATGAAACAGAAGAGACGATGCCTGCAGAGAATGGAACAAAAGAAACAAAGTTCCCAGAGAGTGGAATAGAAGAGACGATGCCTGCGGAATTTAAAGAGGTGAGAGATACCATCACCGGATATTTAATCATAGACAGGCCCAGCGGAT
Organism: Lachnospiraceae bacterium; assembly: GCA_022798035.1. Taxonomy (GTDB): domain Bacteria; phylum Bacillota; class Clostridia; order Lachnospirales; family Lachnospiraceae; genus Petralouisia. The sequence goes on from JAAWLS010000274.1 coordinate 187, forward strand.
ATGGATTGGAATACTACGAGATGGATGACACAAAAGAAAATCAAGGGAGTACAAAATCATGCTGAAAAATATACAAGCTGTTATCTTTGACTTAGACGGTACTCTTGTGGATTCCATGTGGCTGTGGCACGATATTGACGTGGAATTTTTGGAAAAAAGAGGACTCACGCTGCCCAAAACTTATCAGCATGATATCGAGGGTATGAGCTTTACAGAGACTGCCGTATACACAAAAGAATTGTTCCAGCTTTCCGAGAGTGTGGAAGAATTAAAGGAGATATGGAACCGAATGGCCATTGAGAAATACACTTATGAGGTTCCTTTTAAACCAGGAGCAGAATTGTTTTTAAAACACTGCAGACAGCAGAATATTTCTCTTGGCATTGCCACCAGCAATTCCAGGGAACTGGTGAAGGCAGTGTCATCGTCTCTTCATCTGAACGATTACATTCAGGAAATTGTGACAAGCTGTGAGGTAAAGAGAGGAAAGCCAGCGCCGGATGTTTATCTGGAAGCTGCCGCAAGGCTGGGAACCGCGCCTTGCCAATGTCTGGTGTTTGAGGATGTTCCCATGGGAATACTGGCGGGAAAAAATGCAGGTATGCAGGTGTGTGCCGTGGAGGATAAATTTTCTGCCGCTCAGAGAGCGGAAAAGAGGAAATTGGCAGATTACTATATTACGAATTATGGGGAAATACTGGAACATACATATGAGACTTTGTTTTCTGGCTCAAAGGTCCGCCGCGCGTGAGGAAAAGGGATATGAAGCATAAATTTTTGCCTGTCTGCAGAGAAGATATGGAGCGGGAGCAGATAGCACAATTTGACTTTGTGTATGTGATTGGGGATGCCTATGTGGACCATCCCTCTTTTGGGCATGCCATTATCAGCCGTCTGCTGGAATCACGTGGGTACACGGTGGGAATTATCTCACAGCCGGACTGGAAGAATAAGGAGAGCATTGCCATTTATGGGGAACCGCGCCTTGCATTTCTGGTGAGCGGAGGAAATATGGATTCCATGGTGAATCATTACAGTGTTTCGAAGCGTCTTCGGGAGAGAGACTCTTTTACTCCGGGAGGGGAGATGGGAAAACGGCCGGATTACGCCACAGTGGTGTATGGAAATCTTATTCGGCAGACCTATAAGAAAACGCCTATTTTGATAGGAGGCGTGGAAGCCAGCCTCCGACGGCTCGCCCATTATGATTATTGGAGCAATAAAATGAAACGTTCTGTTCTGCTGGACAGCGGAGCAGATATTTTAATGTATGGGATGGGAGAGCGCAGTATCATAGAACTGGCAGAGGCATTAGACAGCGGTCTTGCTGTCTCGGATATTACTTTTGTGCCGGGAACCGTATACAAGACCCAGAAGAAAGAGGACATTTACGATGCAGTCTATCTTCCGAAATTTGAACAGGTGCGGCAGGAGAAGGAAAGTTACGCCAGAAGTTTCCACATCCAGTATTGCAACACAGACGCTTTCAGCGGGAAGCGGCTGGCAGAGGAATATCCCAATGGAATTTATGTAGTTCAGAACCCTCCCTCCAGGCCATTGACGCAAGAAGAGATGGATGATGTGTATGAGCTTCCCTATATGCGGACGTATCACCCCTCTTACGAAGAGGCGGGAGGGGTTCCGGCCGTTTCAGAAGTGAAATTCAGCCTTACCAGCAACCGGGGATGTTTCGGCGGGTGTAATTTCTGTGCCCTGACTTTCCACCAGGGCCGGATTGTTCAGGCCAGAAGTCATGACTCGATTTTGCGGGAGGCCAAGCTGCTGACAGAGGAAAAGGATTTCAAAGGCTATATTCACGATGTGGGAGGGCCTACTGCAAATTTTCGTTTTCCATCCTGTGAAAAGCAGCTTCAGAAAGGAGTCTGCCCAGATAAGCAGTGTCTGTTTCCAAAGCCCTGCAGGAATCTGAAAATTGACCACAGAGATTATATTTCCCTGCTTCGGAAACTGCGCAGTATTCCAGGGATAAAGAAAGTGTTCATTCGTTCCGGTATTCGGTTCGACTATTTGCTGGAGGATTCGGATTCAAGATTTTTGAGGGAACTGTGTGAACACCATGTCAGCGGACAATTGAAAGTGGCGCCGGAACATATTTCAGACTCTGTTTTGAGATATATGGGAAAACCCAAGGCGGCAGTTTACCACAAATTTGCAGAAGAATATCGAAATATGAATGAGAGATTGGGAAAAAAGCAGTATCTGGTTCCCTATCTGATGTCCTCGCATCCAGGTTCCACACTGCAGGAAGCGGTGGAGCTGGCGGAATTTCTGAGAGATTTGGGGTATATGCCTCAGCAGGTGCAGGATTTTTACCCCACTCCTTCTACAATTTCCACCTGCATGTATTATACCGGGCTGGAGCCCCGCAGTATGCAGCCGATGTATGTGGCAGGAAATCCCCACGAAAAAGCCATGCAGCGGGCTTTGATACAGTATCAGGAGCCTCGGAACTATCAATTGGTAAAGGAAGCTCTTATCAGGACAGGGAGGGAAGATTTGATTGGATTTGACGCCAAATGTCTGATAAAACCCAGAGAAACGAGAGAACAAATTCCTTCTGGAAGGAAGAGGAATGCGGCGGGCGGAATTTCTCATTCAAAATCTTCTTCAAAGGCAAAGAAAAAGAAAACAATCCGAAACATACACAAAAAGAAGACAAAATAGCGTTTATTCGGGGGAAATATTATGCGGAACATTCAGATTGGAGAGAGAGAAAGCGGGCAGCGGCTGGATAAATATTTAAAGAAACTGCTGTCTAAAGCCCCTTCTGGCTTTATTTATAAAATGCTTCGTAAAAAGAACATCGTGCTGAATGGAAAAAAGGCGGACGGTTCGGAAAAACTGAAGCAGGGAGATGAAGTGAAATTGTTTCTGTCAGAGGAGACGTTTGCAAAATTTTTACCAGAATTGCTCCATGCACAGGAAAAATATCCCTGCATTCCATTGGAAGTCATTTATGAGGATGAAGATATTCTGGTTATCAACAAACCGGTGGGAATGCTTTCTCAGAAGGCAAAGGCAGAGGACGTTTCCGCCAATGAATACATTATCGGTTATCTGCTGAAAGAGAATAAAATCAAAGAAGAG
>JAAWLS010000275.1 GCA_022798035.1 Lachnospiraceae bacterium
AAAAAGCAGCGAAGATTTCTCCCCGCCGCTTTTGATTAACTATACATAAATAATTTCCTCGTTCACAATCTCCCTCGCACATGCCCTTATGTTACCTAGCCACCCTGTCCATTCTAGGGCGTTTTCTTCCTTTAGGCGTTCCGTTATGCCCTGCGCCTGTTTCATGCCCTCTATGAGCCGTTCAAAGCGTTCCTGCGCCTGCCTGTTGATGTCGGCAAGGTATGTATTCAGCTTGCCACTTGTGAGAAGATTGGTGTATGTAACTTTGCGGTACTGCTTCAGATAGTCCAGATGCCGCTGCCTCCATGTGCCTATCGGCTGTTCTTCTTCGGCGGGTACAGTTAAACACGGGATTAAGTAATCTCCTTGCCGCTCATATTTGCCGCCTAGTTCCTCAAAAATCGTCTTTGCCATTGTCTGTTACCTCCACATTCTTTTTTATTTTGAATGTCCGCAAAATCCGTCCTACATCTGTCTGATTGCCATAGCAGTGATTATGCTGCGCTTTACCATTGTATTTACCATAAATGAAGACTACAAAGAGATTGGTATTATGAAAGCAATCGGCATGAAAGATTTTTCTATACGCAAGCTCTATCTTATGAAATATTTTGTGCTGGCGGCAGTAGGAGGAATCTGTGGGTTTGCAGCCAGCATCCCTTTTAGCAGAGGGCTTTTGTTTCAGGCGACGAAAAAGATTATGATAGAGGGAGGAAAAGAAGGGATTCTGTTTCAGTTCCTAATCAGCCTTCTGGTGGCAGCATTGGTGGTATTGTTTGGCTGGCATAGTACCGGAAAAATAAAGAAACTCAGTCCCATGGATGCCATTCGAAGTGGGAATAAAGGGGAGCGCTTTCGGAAAAAAGGAATGTTTCGGCTGAAAAACGCCAGAGTGAAAGCCACCACATTTCTGGCCTGCAATGATGTGCTCAGTGAGAAAAAGAAGTATTTGGTGCTGCTTTTGGCCAGCATGATAGGGGTGTGGCTGGTGGTTATGCCTGTCAATACCATCAATACCCTCAAGTCTGATAAAATTGCCGCCTGGTTTGCTTTGACGGACTGTGACTTTTGTGTGCAGGATGGGGCGAAGGTGGCAGAATTGAATGAGAAGGGCATGAAGCAGGGCTGGTATGAATATCTGGAAGAGACAAAAAATCTGCTTTTGAAACATGGAATTGAGGCGGAAAGGACTTGCACTGAAGTCTTTTTTAAACTGAAAGTACGAAAAGAAAATAAATCCTACAAATCGTTTGCCATACAAGGACTGAACACTTCTATGGAACAGTATTTTTACGACGAGGGAGAACCTCCTATCTATGAAAATGAAGTTGCAGTTACCCACGTTGTGGCAGAGCAGATTGGCGCAGGTCTGGGCGATACTATCTATATTACCAGCGGCGGAGAAGAAAAGCCCTATATTATCACGGCGCTCTATCAGTCTATGAATAATATGGGAGAAGGGATTCGCTTTACGGAAAGAGCGGAACTAGACTACAGGGGAGTGGCAGGAGGATTCGGTCTGCAGGTAGTTCTGAAACAGAAACCGGATAAAGAAAAGCTCTCAGAAATGATAGAGCAGGCCCAAAAACTGCTGCCGGATTCTGAAGTGGAGACACTGGGAGAGTTTGTGGACAGTAGGCTTGGAAACATATCAGGGAGAGTGGAGCCCTTAAAGACGATGATTCTGGCTGTGGTATTGACTATCAATATTTTGGTGGTGGTGTTGATGCAGAAAATGCTGTTGATTCGGGAACGAGGGGAAATCGGCATGATGAAATCCATTGGATTTTCCAACAGAGGGCTCATTGGATGGCAGACCAAGCGGGTGATGCTGGTACTGTTTGCGGGAATTGCGCTGGGAATCCTTACCGGAACCCCGTTCTCAGAGGTTACGTCGGGGCAGGTGTTCCGCATGATGGGAGCGGAGAAAATTGAGTTTGTTATAAATCCTTTGGAAGTTTATTTCGCATATCCAGTCATTTTGTTTCTGGCCGTAACCGTGGCCTGCGTCATAACCATAAGAAGGATAAAGAAAGTGTCTGTACAGGAGATGAACTGTATGGAGTAGCAGAGAAAGGAAAAGCAGGCATCCAAATATAGAGCAAGCATCCAAATATAGAACAGGAGAGAGAATATGAGTGAATCATTGTGTGTAAAAGATTTGTGCAAAACCTATATCGTCAACAAAAGACAGAATAATGTGCTGAAAAATATCAGCTTTGTCATTGAGCAGGGAGAGATGGTGGCTGTGATGGGGCCTTCGGGTTCCGGAAAATCCACATTGCTCTACAGTGTGTCTGGCATGGATTGCCCGACAGCCGGAAATGTAATGCTGGAGGGAGAACCGATTACGGATTTGTCAGAAAAAGAGCTGGCAGAAGTGCGGCTTAGGAAAATGGGATTTATTTTTCAGCAGATGCATATGCTGAAAAACCTGTCCATTATGGACAATATCCTGCTTCCAGCTTATCAGACCGGGAAAAAAGAACGCAGCCGGCAGGAAATCAAGGAATACTGCCTGGAGCTGATGCGCAAGCTTGGAATCAGCGATATTGCAGAAAATGATATCACAGAAGTGTCCGGCGGGCAGCTTCAGCGGGCATGTATCTGTCGGAGTATGATAAATCAGCCCAAAATTATTTTTGCAGATGAACCAACGGGAGCCCTAAACCGCAGCGCTTCCGAGGACGTGATGAAGGAACTGAACAAGCTGAACCAGGAGGGAACCACTATTATGCTGGTGACTCATGACATGAAGGTGGCGGCAAAGTGCAGCAGAATCCTGTATATTGTGGATGGAGTCATCAAAGGAGAATTAAATCTGGGAAGTCTGAAAAATGCACAGGAGATAAGCCAGCGGGAGCGGAAGTTAAACAACTGGCTGATTGAGATGGGCTGGTAATCAGCGGTTTCAGTAGAGAAGCAGCGGTAAAAGAGATAAAAAATGCAGCAGGTGGTGAGCGTATGGCAGATATTGTTGTAGTGGAAGATAACGAAGAGATTGGAGGACTGCTGGCAGATTTTCTGCTGGCAGAAGGGTATGACGTGTATCTGGCTTCCTCCGGGGAAGAGGGGCTTGCAGTCTACGAATCAGAGGGAGCGAAGCTGGTGCTTTTGGATATTATGCTGCCTGGCATGGACGGATTCGGAGTCTGCAGCAGAATCAGAGAACATGACAACACGCCGATTATCATGATAAGCGCCAGGGAGGGGAAGGAAGATAAGCTGAACGGCCTTCTGCTGGGAGCCGACGACTATGTGGAGAAGCCCTAT
>JAAWLS010000276.1 GCA_022798035.1 Lachnospiraceae bacterium
GAATCCCAGGCAAGAAATAAATATACTTATTTTGCTTCTGTGGCAAAGAAAGAAGGATATGAGCAGATTTCCGCGCTGTTTTTGAAAACGGCGGACAATGAGAAGGAACATGCCAAAATGTGGCTGAAAGAGTTAAAGGGAATCGGAGACACCTCTCAAAATCTCACTGCGGCTGCAGAAGGAGAAAATTATGAGTGGACCGATATGTATGAAGGATTTGCAAAAACTGCGGAAGAAGAAGGTTTCCAGGAACTGGCAGAGAAATTCCGTATGGTTGGAGCAATTGAGAAACACCATGAAGAGAGATACCGCGCTCTTTTGAAAAATGTGGAAACTGCAGCAGTGTTTGAGAAGAGTGAAGTAAAGGTATGGGAGTGCCGCAACTGCGGACATATTGTAGTGGGAACGAAAGCACCGGAAGAGTGCCCGGTATGCGCGCATCCCCAGAGCTATTTTGAAGTGACCGCAGAAAATTACTAGAATTTCTATCCATAGAAAGTTCTAGTCAGAAAACAATGGAAGCAAAAGTAAAATATATATAAAAAGTCCTCTAAATGTGTAGGCCGCTGTGAAAGATAAAGCATAAAAGCTGTATCTAAATTTTCACAGCGGCCTTTCACAATGCGGAGATTTCGTGTGTAAAGTACAAAAATATAATGCAGAAAATGGCAGGAAAATGTATAATAGAAAAAAAGGAAAGTCAGTTTCAGGCAGGGCAGTATTTTCCAGGCGGAGCCAAAACTGATTTTACCAGTCAGCGAAAGAAAGGCGGAATGGGATATGGCAACTTCAAAAGAATTTCACGATTACATTTTGGAGAATCTTCAAAGGGCGGGAGAGGTTTCCACAAAAAAGATGATGGGAGAATACTGTGTGTATTATCGGGAAAAAGTGATTGGAAATATCTGCGATAATACGCTGTTCTTAAAACCGACAGATTCTGTGCTGAGGCTGCTGCCTGACGCAGAGCGGGCTTACCCCTATGAGGGTTCTAAAACGTTGATGGCAGTGGTGGAGCAGGTGGAACATGAGGCGGTGATGAGAGAGCTGCTGGGCGCTATGTACGAAGAACTTCCGGCGCCGAAACCAAAAAAGAAAAAGTAACGATTACTACTGATGCAGAGGGCTGCATCGGAATTCTGTCAGGGAGAAATGTGGGAGGTTATGATGAAACAGTTTCAATTTGAGTACAGTGATTCAGATGTGTTTTTGAAACATCTTTCAGATTTTAGAGATTGGTGTGAGGCAAATCGTATTTCAGGCAAATTATTTCAGATTTATTCTGAGGTATTAGACGCAGAGGTGGTTGGCAGTGTATGTGAGGACATTGAGCGGATATTTCCAGAAGCGCCTTATATGGGTTGTTCCACAAGCGGAAACATTGTGGACTGCCAGCTTTCCTGCCGCATTACCGTGGTGTGCACCGTTTTTGAACTGCCTGCCACCCAGGTAAAATTGTTTCAATACGATTTGTCTAAGGAGGCGGTGGATGATATCACAGAAAAAATTCTGCGGGAGACAGAGCAGAATTCCTGGGTAAAAGCGATTGAAATGTTTTTTACAATCCCGGAAGGCTCCACCACCCGTTTTTGCGACGGATTGAAGGAAATCCGGCCGGACATTCAGATTTTCGGCGGCGTAGCCTGCAGTGACGATATCACAAGCGATGCCTCCTGCGTGTTCTCTAAAATGTCGGGATTTTCGGAGCATTCTATTTTGATTCTGTTCTATGGCGGTGACGATTTTCACGTGGAGTCTATCAATGTCACAGGCTGGAAACCTCTCGGCAGGAAATTTCATGTTACAAAATCAAACGGTTCTGTTCTGCAGGAACTGGATGGAATCCCGGCATATGACGTCTATCGGAAATATCTCAATATCAAGAACGATGAAAATTTCTTTTACAATACGCTGGAATTTCCTCTGTTTTATGAGCACAATGACACTACGATACTGCGTACTCCGGTTGCCAGCAATGCAGACGGTTCCATTACTGTGACGTCGGATATGGATATCGGTTCTGTGGTGAGGATTTCTTACGGAGACCCGGGAACCATTGTGGAGAGCATTAAGCATGACAGCAGGAAAATTGCGGAATTTCAGCCGGATTTATTACATATATTCTCCTGCGCGGCGAGACGCACGTTCTGGAGTTCCAAGGAGCCCACTTACGAGATTCATCCCTTCCGGGAGATATCCCCCTCCAGTGGTTTTTTCTCTCATGGAGAATTCCTGCGCACAAACGGAAGCCTGAACCAGCACAATGTAACGCTCGTGATAGCGGCTATGCGGGAGGGAGAGAGAAAAGATTCTGTGGACGCCGGTCTCATGACGGAAGAGGATTCTATGTCAAGGGTGCCGCTGGTGTCAAGGCTTGCCACGTTTATCAGCATGACATCGCTGGAACTGGAGGAGACGAACCGAGAGCTGGAAAGCCTCAACGAAAAATTGAGAAAAGCAGTTATCATTGACGGAATGACCGGACTGTATAATCGAAAAGAAATACAGAGCCAGATAGCCCAGGCTCTTTCTGGCATCGGGAAAGAGAAATTTTCGCTTGTTATGCTGGATATTGACAATTTCAAACAGGTAAACGACACTTTTGGCCACCAGGAAGGGGATTCTGTCATTATAGCCCTGGCTAACATTCTAAGCGGTAAGCGCTCAGAGCACATGCAGAATGTCTCCTCCGGAAGATGGGGTGGAGAAGAATTTATGATGCTGCTCCATGGAATGGACGCAGCTTCAGGGGCCTGTGTTGCAGATTTAATCCGCCAGTGTTTTGCCAATACAGATTTTCCGGAAGTGCGGCCGCAGACCATCAGTCTGGGCGTGACCCAGGCCAGAGAGGAGGACACGTTAGACACTCTGTGCTCTCGGGTGGACATGGCTCTTTACAAGGCCAAGAAAGGCGGAAAAAACCGGGTAGTTGTAATCTGAGCAGAAAAGGATGAAGATTTGCCTTTTGGAGAGATGTCAGGAAAACGGGCAGAAAAGGAAAGAGCTGTTGGTGGATTTTGGCCTGTGCGCTGCTTATAATTTTGCCATAAGCTTGGACGTCGAAAAACCTTTCTATGATGTTGAAAGCTGAAATAACACACAGGAGGTAATAATTATGAGTTTAGGAAACAGTCTTTTTCAGGCCCGGAAAAAAAGAGGAATATCCCAGGAAGAGGCTGCGGAAAAACTGGGAGTGAGCAGACAGACGATTTCAAAATGGGAGCTGGACGAAAC
>JAAWLS010000277.1 GCA_022798035.1 Lachnospiraceae bacterium
ACGACATGTTATCTCATTTTTCATCTGTTCTTTATCCGACGACATGTTATCTCATTTTTTCATCTGCTCATGTTCCGATTTGATTTCTTCAAAAAGTTTCCTCACATTCCAGTTCTGGTTGGCCGGGGTGAGGACTGCTTTGTAGGGAACCGGCCCGATACCTGATTTGCGGACGGCTTTTAATACCATGTCCACCTGCGCGTCTGCCAGGCCTGCCATCAGAATCATTTCTCCCTCCAGCTCTTCTCCCTGATAAACTTCCTCCACTGAGGGTATCTCCTTATTGCCTGCCAGATACCCTATGGACTGTAGATAGTCTTCCCTGGCAATTTCCTTGACTCGCATCCGCAGGGGAAGCAATGCACGGGTCAGCTTGTTCCGCCTGTCCTTATCTGAAAAATGAAAAAGTAAAATCACGGGTCTCATCACACATCCTCCTCCCAATCTAAAAGTGAACCGTTCTGTTTCAGCCAGCTCCTGTATTCCATTGCTTCCGGAAGAACCGTCTCCACCAAATTCCAGAACTGCCTGGAATGATTCATATAAACCAGATGGCACAATTCATGTACCACCACATAATCTAAAATTTCTTTCGGAGCCTGCAGAAGCCTCCAGTTAAAATTCAAATTCCCTTTACTGCTGCAGCTTCCCCAGCGCGTCTTCTGATTTCGAACTGTAATCCGGTTTACGCAGCCTATGTTCTCCCCTGCCTTTTCTGCCGCCTGGGCTGCCATGGGATAGTAATAAGCAGTCCGTTCCGAAAAGATTTCTCCCGCCTGATGAAAATACCATCTCTCTAAGATTTCTTTCACTTGAGCACTTCTTGGATTCTCCGTCGTCACAGTCAGTGTGTTTTCCTGCATTTCTACTTTTTCCTTGCACTGCTCCATACAGCGGACTCTTAGATAATACTTTTCTCCCAAAAACAGAAAGCAGTCTCCCTCCTGAAAGGTATGGGCTGCTTTCTGCTGCTGAATCTGATATATTTCCAACCGTCTCGCCTGAATCCAATCTGATTTCTGCCGGATGAATTCTTCAATCTGATATTTAGGCAGCCAGTTTGGGGCTTTCACCAAAAGGCTCCCGTCCTTCCCAATTGCCAGGGAAAGACTTTTTCGTCTGCTTCTCGTCAACTGATATGCTTCCATCTTCCACTCCTGCTTTTTGTCCATTATAAGGGTAATCCCGCAGGTTGTCAAAGGATTTATGAGGCGATAATCCCCGGCCCCAGGCAGAAGTTTCGATGGAGGCAGACGACGGCCTGCGGCTTGAGGTTCCAAATGGCTACAGGGACTTGGGCCGATTTGGAAATCCGAAGAAAAGAACCTGGCAAAATCCCTTCCAGCTCGTACAGCTTGTACTTTGTCACCAGCATTTTGTCCCGTGTATGGGCATAAATTATTTTATTTTCCGTCTCAAAAAATAAAATCTCTCCTAACGGCAGATAATATTCTGTGTCACCCTGCCGCAGAGTTATAGAGCGGGCGCTTCCTTCTCTTTCCATCACAGCCGCCTGGAGCCGCAGAATCGTTTCGTCTATCTTCCTGCAGCGGATGACAGATTCCTCTTCTTCCAGGGACTCATCCATCTCAATTCTCACTTTCATTTCCCATTCCTCCGTGATATTATTATAGCAATTCTTTCGAAACCGTAAACGTGAAATCACCAGGAGGTAAGAATCCGCTGGTAAGAGGTAACATATTATAACCGTTTAACCATCCGGGCTAACTACAAACAGCCTGGGCTAAACTGTTACAAAACATAAACAGGAGGTATCTATTATGTGGTTTTTATTTGCAATCTTGTCTGCTGTCTTTGCAGCCTTAACCTCTATACTGGCTAAAATCGGTATAGAAAACGTCAATTCCAACTTGGCCACCGCAATACGAACTGTAGTGGTTGTATTTATGGCATGGGGAATGGTTTTTCTCACAAATACCCAGAGAGGAATCATGGAAATCAGTAAAAAGAGCTGGATATTCCTGATTCTTTCCGGTCTGGCAACCGGCGCCTCCTGGCTCTGCTACTATCGGGCGCTGCAGATGGAAAAAGCATCCAAGGTGGTGCCGATTGATAAACTGAGCGTTGTGATTACTCTTGTCCTGTCCTTTGTGATTCTCCATGAAGAGTTTACTGCGAAATCATTGATTGGCTGTGTGCTGATTGGCGCAGGAACTTTGATTATGGTGCTGTGATTCACAGCAAATCATATCATAAATTCTCTCCATAAAACTATTTTACCGCACCAAGGGTTCCATACACTGGCACGGCAAAATAGTTTTTTCTTGTCTTGTCCTCTATACAATATCCAGTTTGGCAAAAGATTCCGGCAAACACCTTTTTTTCTCATTCACATATACTGTAGGAACGATACCAATCGGAGGAGACTTATGGCAACACCAACGATTACCATCCTAGGCGGTGATTTGCGTCAGTGCTGCACCGGGGAATATCTTCACGCAGCCGGATGGCAGGTCACTTGTTATCACACACCGGATTTTCCTTATCCTTCTGACGTCTCTTTAGAAACGTCTCTTACCCGCGCCCTGGAGCGTTCCAAACTGATACTGGCTCCCACTCCTCTCTCAAAAGACGGCTTCAGACTTTTTCAGTCGAATTCCCATTGTCCCGACTGTCTGCTGGAGACTTTGTGGGATTCCCTGCAGCCAGGCCAGATTCTGGCCGTTTCGCAGATTTCCGGAGAGGTTCAAAATACATTGTCTGAAAAGGACTGCTCTGTCTTTCCCTTTTCTCAGTCGCCTGTTTTTGCCGCAGAAAATGCCCTGCTCACCGCGGAAGGCCTTCTGTCGGAGGTAATTCGCTGCACTCCCTTTTCCCTGGCTTCCGCCAATGTTTTGATTCTGGGATACGGCCGCTGCGGTTCTGCCATCGGCAGGCTGCTGCATCCTCTATGCCGCAGCATTTACGTGCTCGAACAGGATTTTGAGAAGATGACACAAGCTGAAAAGCAAGGAATCTGTCCTGTCACGGAAGAAGACTTTTCTGTCCTTCTTCCCAAGTGTGATATTCTCATCAACACCATTCCCGCATCGGTTCTGGAAGACGATAAGCTTCAGAAACTTCACGTCTCCTGTCACATTTTCGATATTGCTTCCTCTCCCTTTGGGTTTTCCGCCGATATTCGGGAGAAATATCTATTGCCTTATTTTCGGCTGCCTGGTCTCCCGGGACGTTTCTCTCCTTTGACCTCGGGCCGTTCCATTGGAAAAA
>JAAWLS010000278.1 GCA_022798035.1 Lachnospiraceae bacterium
TTGACGCGCCGAGCACAATTGCGAAGCAATATTTTCTTCTTGTGCGAGTGCGCATATTATTTTTATCATATAGGAAATCCGGAGGAATTTCCTATATGACAAGATACGGTACAGACATCGTTACCGTCATAATCACATCTTGTAGAATCACTGTATTTTGCGGCATCCCCTTTTACTGCCTCTGACAGACATCTATTTTTCTTATATTTCTGAATCCTCTCCAAAGCTCCAAGGTATTCTTATGATTTCTGAATTCTCTCCAAAACACCAAGGTACTCTTATAATTTCTGAATTCTCTCCAAAGCTCCAAGGGTATTCTCATAACTTCCAAATGCAGTCAGCCGGAAATATCCTTCTCCGCTGGGGCCAAATCCGGAACCTGGCGTTCCCACTACATTTGCCTGCTCTAATAAGTAGTCAAAGAATTCCCAGGAAGTCATTTTGTCCGGTGTTTTCAGCCAGATATACGGCGCGTTGACGCCTCCGAATACGGTATAGCCTGCATCCTGGAGTCCATTTTTGATGATGGATGCATTTTTCATGTAGTAAGCAACCTGCTCTTTGAGCTGAGCTCTGCCTTGCGGACTGTAGACAGCCTCACCTGCCCGCTGTACAATGTAAGGAGCTCCGTTGAATTTCGTTCCGTGGCGGCGCGCCCACATCTGATGCAGAGAAACCTCCCCGCATTTCAAATCCTTGGGAACTACTGCATAGCCCAGACGCACTCCGGTAAATCCCGCATTTTTGGAAAAGCTCTTCAATTCAATGGCACATGTTCTTGCGCCCTCACACTCAAAAATAGAATGGGCCACATCCGTTTCTGAAATATAGGCTTCATAAGCTCCATCGTAAATAATCACTGCCCCGGCTTTATTGGCATAATCCACCCATTCCTGAAGCTGTGCTTTTGTGATGGTGGTTCCTGTGGGATTGTTGGGCAGACACAGATAAATCATGTCCGGCGTCTCCTTGGGAAACTCCGGTACAAAGTTATTTTCCATGGTGCAGGGCATATAAATCACATCGCTCCAAGTCTCTGTCTGGGTATCGTATACGCCTGTCCTTCCTGCCATCACGTTGGAATCCACGTATACCGGATAAACCGGGTCGCAGACTGCAATCTTGTTATCTGGTCCAAAAATTTCCTGAATGTTGGCAGAATCACTTTTCGCTCCGTCAGAGACAAAAATTTCATCTGCGGAAATGTCGCATCCTCTGGATTTATAATCATGCTCCACAATAGCATTCCGCAAAAAATCATAGCCCAAATCTGGTGCATAGCCCCGGAATGTCTCCGCATGTCCCATTTCATCCACCGCTTTGTGCAGTGCTTCAATCACGGCCGGAGCCAAGGGCTGAGTTACATCCCCAATTCCAAGGCGAATGATATTCTTCTCTGGATTGGCCTGCGTAAAAGCCGCCACCTTTTTTGCAATCGTGCTGAACAGATAACTGCCCGGCAATTTCTGATAATTTTCATTGATTTTATACATAACAAACTCCTTTCTCTTTTGACATTTATTCGCAGCTGCAATGATTCCATTATCGCAGTTGTCCGTTGTATTTACAGTAATTCCTCTGGAAGCTGAATTTCTCCATCAAATACAGTTGTGGCTCCTCCTGTCATATACACAGGCTCCTGTCCGCCTTCCCAGGCAATCTTAAGGTCTCCTCCCAGAAGATGTACCGTCACTTCCCCCTCTGCCTTTCCATTTATGATAGCTGCAGCCGCTGTGGCACAGGCTCCTGTTCCGCAGGCTAATGTCTCTCCGCTTCCCCGCTCCCATACTCTCATACGCAGGGTATTTCTGTCAATAATATTTACAAATTCTGTGTTAATCCGTTTGGGAAACCGAGCATGATGTTCAAACACAGGCCCGATTTTTTCCAAATCCAGGTTCCGCACGTCCTCCTCCATAAAAATCACGCAGTGAGGATTTCCCATGGAAACGCAGGTCATCCGATACGTTCTGCCGCAAACCTCCAGCGGCACGTCCACAGCCTGCTCTCCTTCAACCGTTACGGGAATTCGCTCTGCCTTAAACTCCGGCGCTCCCATATTGACTTTGACTTGCGATACCTTCTGGTTTTCTACCGTCAGTTCCAGCTGTTTGATTCCAGCCAATGTCTCCACCGTAATATTTGTCTTGTCTGTCAATCCATAATCATAGACGTATTTCGCCACACAGCGGATGCCGTTTCCGCACATTTCTCCCCGGGAACCGTCCGCATTGTACATTGCCATCTCAAAATCAGCCGTTGCGGATGGCCCTATTAAAATCAGGCCGTCCGAACCAATTCCAAAATGCCTGCTGCTGACAAACCGGGCTGTCTTTTCTGGTTCCGGCACCTTCTCTTTCAGACAATTGACATAGACGTAATCATTTCCGATTCCATGCATTTTCGTAAACTTCATATCAATCTCCTATCCTAACTGCCTTCCAGCAGATTTCTATTCTTTCTGCTGTCTTCTCTACAAACCTCAAAATTTTCTCTTATTCTTACCATACGCAGAATCGCCTAGGCTGCCTCAGATTTATTCTCCCATCATATGCAGAATCATCTGGGCTGTCTCAGGCAGACTTCTTCCACTGTCCATACTGCACTTTTGAATATAACGATGTGCTTCTTCCTCTGTCATGGACTTTCTTTTCATCAAGATTTCTTTTGCTTTTCCAAGTATCTGTTTCTCTTCTTCGCTCCGTCCTCCCGGTTGGAATTTTCTCCGCTTTTTCCTCTTTTCCAGAGAAAGAACTGCCGCCTCCGCCGTTTCTATCAGCTCGTGAACTTTTAAAGGCATGGCAAGGACTGTCACCTGTTCCATCTCTTCCCACAGACCGCCGGAAACCAGCACTATCATTTCAAAAGAAGATGGCAGGCATTCCCGCAGCTGTCTCCACATCATATCTCTGAGACGTGCTGTGCACACCACAACCCCTTCTTCCAGCATGTCTGCACACTGCAGCGTCTGGTCTCCTGTAATACAGACTGCTCCCACCTGAAATCCATGTTTTACCAATATATTTTTTATGCTTTTCCCATTTTCTATTTTGGGAAATGCTACAATTATCTGCACCAAAATGATTCCTCCATGGATTATATTTTATACAGATAATTGCTGATTTCCCAATCTGTAATCTGCTCCCGGTAAGCCTGCCACTCCGCTTCTTTTGCCTCTGCATATT
>JAAWLS010000279.1 GCA_022798035.1 Lachnospiraceae bacterium
ATTTTTATTCAATTTTACTCTTGCTGCTTGTACAGTCAAGACACTCCCAGAACTCGGAACAATAGATGGAACTGCAAATACCATGCATAATCCTAAAATCAATGGTAACAAAATTTTTTTTAGTTTTTTCATAATTTTCCTCCTCGTATCGAAAATATTTTCTATCTTTACTTTATTCCAATTAGTTTATTTTGTCAATATTTTTAATATATTACCGATTTTTTTGGCAAATTGTACAATTCAAATATCCCTGAATGTACTTTACCTTATTTCTTTTCCGCCATGTACTTTTTTTCAACCTCTCTTTTTTTATCCATAACATTTACTAATAAATATTTTTCAATTTATTCAAACATTTGTTCTATTTTTTATTGACATTTTTTTCCATCTATGATATCCTCAATCCACAAAGTAATGTATTTAAAACTAACATACAATATCCCCATCCCATAGAGAATCGTTCTCCTGAACTTTCCCAACACAATATCAGGAGGTTTTCACTATGGATTACAACAAGGAAAATAACAACAACAGCAATAATAATAACAACTCTAATCTTTCTCAGACTGCAGCACGCAGTCTGCAGTTTACATTGGTAAAACTGCCGATTCAGGAAATTATCCGGCAGGATTACTGTGTCACTCTGTCTCCGGAAGAGGAACTTCCTTTTCTGGTATCTCAGGGGAATTCTCTGCTCTTTGACCAGATTGCACGTCTGCGGGGACAGGAATCTTCTCACATTACAGAACTAATTCTTATCACTGCCAAGAAATCTCCCTCCACCGCTTCTGCTTTAAAGCACATTCTGGCTGAAGGATTTTTCTACGGCGGAATCCACTACCGCCGGTTCGGCAAATCTGCCTCTCAGGCCAAAGAAGGTATCACAGCTTTTGTGGCGGAATCCATATTTGAAGAATTGTACCGTATCACTCAGCTTGACTTAAAAGTCAAAGAATGCGTTATCTCCAAATACGAATCCCAACGATGCCTGGTATTCAGCTCCTGTACTCTTATCGAAAATAAGATACCCCGTATTGTCATCATTGACGAATACGAAAAAGTTCTGAAAGACCAATACATCCGCTATGTAAAAAACGTTCCCAAAACTATCATTGATTCTGAGACAGGGGAGCCTAAGGCTGTCACTGTAAAAGAAGTGACGGAAGGTTTTCGTGACATTCCCCTCTCTCCCTTTGATGGATGCGGATGCCATGAACTGGAGTTTTCCCAGGCCGCTCAGAAATCCTTACATCTCGACTACCTTCCCTCCGGCGCTCAGGTCCGGCTTCCTTTTCTGAAAGGTTTCTCTGTATATGTTCCTTTCCGGGCCATATTTCATGAAATGGGCGTGACAGAAATCAGGGACGTATATGGCAGCTGCCATAAAATAGAAGATATTGACTGCATCTGGAATGTCAGCATGTTCAAGGGCCACCGGATGTTTCTGGAAAAATACGGCTCCTGTGCCTTTGAACAGTACATGGCCGTTTTAAAAAAATATGAATTTAAACTGGGCATCAGCAAATACAGCCATCATGTCAAAGATTTTCCCCGGAAATCCCGCATGAATTTTCAATATCTGCAATGTCTGGATTTGTGGAATGAAAACTACCGGAAACATTTTGAGGACAAGAGCCCCTATGAAATTCTTTCCCCAGAAAATGAGGGGAAAATTATACGCCTGGCCAGATACACCACAGATTTGTTTGAAAAAATTATAAAAGGGGAGCCTTTTTACACCTGTATGTTTCTGGGCATGAACGGCAGGAATCCCAAAAATTACAATCAATATATGGAAGCACTCAGAATAAATCAACGAATGTTAAAGGACACAGCCGTGCAGAATTTTCTCTACCGAAGCCTGAAAAAGCAGATTACGGAAGCAAAACTTGGCAAAATATATGCCGATGGATTTTACCATACCATTGTGGGAGACATGATAGGATATCTGGAATATGCCGCCGGAAGAGAACCTCTTGGCTGTCTGAAAGCCCAGGAATTTTATGCCCCTGCTCTGCCGGAGGGAAACACCCTCTCTTTCCGCTCCCCTCTGGTGGATTCCTCCGAGGTCAATCAAATCCGGCTTGTATCAAATGAGACCCTTCAAACATGGTTTTCTCATTTCAAGGATCAGGATATTGCCATGATTAATATGTATGATTTAAGTCTTCCCCAGCAGGGCGGCGCCGACTGTGACGGAGACGCCGTATTTCTCTGTCACGATTCCGCTCTGGCGGACAGCAGAATCTCCAAACCAATCATCATTGATGTGGAGGACAAGGCTGCTGCAGGCAAAAAAACCTATACTCTGGAGCACATCATAGATTATGAGATTGCCACAAGAGATTCCCGCATTGGTGAGATTACCAACTGTGCCACCAGCATTGAAAACAAATGGCCTGCCAATGAAGAGCTGTCCAAAATGTACTCCGATATGACCTCCATGCTTCGGATTATTCAGGGCAAAGAAATTGATAGTATCAAGACGGGAACACGCTGGCATATGAACCCAGGACTGCGGAAACATTTAAAACAGCTCCCTTGGTTCCTGCTTTACCGCTATCCCAAAAAGTTAAAAACCTTTGAATCTCTCCGGCAAAAAAACAAAGAGCTGGCCGATTCTGAAGACAAACTTCCGCTTCCCGGCTTTTTTTCACCCTCTCCCATGAATGAGCTGTGCGACTATGTCAATACCTGGGAGAAGAGACATTTCATCTGGAACCGTTCTGCTGAAGATAACCGGGATATTCTGCTGAACCGCAATTACAGTCTGTCAGACCGGCAGATTCTCCGTCAAATCCGCCACAGCATCAATGAATTCAGCAGCAGCCTCAGAATTCTTCTGAACAAGTCCCAGGAGGAGAAGACAGAATCTGATTTTGACGAGATTGCACTGATGACAACGGCATGGAAAGAAGAACTGGCCCGTACTGTCTCTCTTTCTGATGAGGAAGAGCTGGCCAACTATGTCATAAAAGTATGCTATTCCCACCCCTCTCTCAGTAAACAGCCTGCCTGGTCCGGTTACGGAGATTATATATTAAAAAATCTCAGGGAAAACTCACCCCGGCAGGCAGGATATTCCATTGTGGAAATCTCTGAAGAAGATGCGGGAAAAACAGAGCACAGCTATGAATACCTGGGAAAATATTACCTGTTCC
>JAAWLS010000280.1 GCA_022798035.1 Lachnospiraceae bacterium
TGGAGGTATTTATGAGATTAAGAAATATACCAGGCTCCAGGGAAACAATTGCAGAAAATCCCTGGTGTATTCAGCAGCCGGAACAGCTAAAGGGAAATTGGCATTCCTTTTTTAAAAACGAGCATCCCATTCACATAGAAATCGGTATGGGGAAAGGAAAATTTCTCATGACACTGGCCAGACAAAATCCTGACGTCAATTATATCGGAATTGAAAAATATTCCAGCGTACTCCTCAGAGCACTTCAGAAAATGGAGGAAAAACCTTTAGACAATCTCTGCTTCATCCGTATGGATGCAGAAACAATATGTGATATTTTCTGTGAAGGGGAAGTGGACAAAATTTACTTGAATTTTTCAGACCCCTGGCCCAAAGACCGCCATGCCAAACGCCGCCTCACTTCCCGGCAGTTTTTTGCACGCTATCACCAAATTTTAAAAAAAGACGGAGTAGTAGAATTTAAAACAGACAACAGTGACTTATTTGATTTCTCCCTGGAAGAGGTAAAAGAGGCCGGGTGGAATCTGGATTTTTCTACCAGAGACCTCCATCATGACGCTGCCTTAAATGAAGGAAACATCATGACAGAATACGAAGAACGCTTCTCCTCCATGGGAAATCCCATTTACAAATTGGCTGCCTCCAGAAAAAAAGATTGAACCCTCCCGTCAAAAACAGTATAATGAAACTATCAAAAGTAATTTAACATCAAAAGTAAACGGAGAGAGGAGAACGCCATGAATACAAAAAAATTGATTGCACCTGTTCTTATCACGGCTTTTTTGATAATGATTTTGGTATTTTATTTTTTTATCTGGATTCTCATGCCTATTCCGGTTATCTTTAAAATTATTCTGCTTTTGATATTAGTTGCACTGGTTGCTTTATCAATTTATAATTTGTATGAGAGAATACAGGAAGTAAGGAGTGGAGAAGAAGATGACCTTAGTAAATACTGATTATATCTCTGGAAAAGAACTTGAAATGCTGGGTTTGGTAAAAGGAAGTACCATTCAGTCCAAAAATATCGGACGTGATATTTCCCAGAGTTTCAAAACCCTTGTAGGAGGTGAATTGAAAGCTTACAATGAAATGATGAATGAAGCGAGAGCTCTTGCCACAAAACGAATGGTGGAAGAAGCGGCTTCTTTGGGCGCTGACGCTATTGTAAATGTACGGTATGCTTCCTCTGCCATTATGCAGGGTGCTGCAGAAGTTATTGCTTACGGCACCGCAGTAAAATTTACAAATTAGTATCATGTTTTATGACAGGCTGCTGCAAAATAGCAGGTTCCTGCAAGATAATGTACAGATTATTTATTACTGCTGTAATTTTATTTTGTAAGACCATTCTATTTTACAGCGGCCTTAATTACACTCTGTTATATGAGAGAAAGGAATCCTAATGTACTTTACTGAAAAAGAAATCAAACTGAAAAATAATACAAAATGTATTCTGCGAAGTCCCAATGAGCAAGACGCTGAGGCAATGATTTCTTATCTTTGCCAGGCTTCAGAAGAGACTCACTTTATGGCACGTTACGGAAAAGAATTCCACATTTCCCCGGAAGAAGAAGCAAACATGTTGAGAAAAATCGCAGAGGACGACAGACAGATTATGATTGCTGCTTTTGTGGAGGGAGTATTGGCTGGAAATATAGGAATCCACCCTGTCTCTCCTCATATCAAGATGAAACACCGGACTTCTCTTGGAATTGCTGTTTTGAAAAAATACTGGCAGCTTGGAATCGGCTCTGCCTTGATGACTGAAGGTCTGGATATGGCTGAAAAAATGGGTTTTTCTCAAATAGAGCTGGGTGTATACTCGGACAATCTGAAAGCGCAGTCTCTCTATAAAAAATTTGATTTCAAAAAATGGGGAACCATTCAAAATGCTTATCGCCTGGTGGACGGCACTTACTACGATGAAATCGTGATGGGCAGAATATTTTAAGGAAGCGCTGATTCAATCACCGCTTCCCTAAATTCTTCAAGGTTCACATCCATTTACCATGTGCCTCTTTGCAGCGCAAATCCCATGAAGGCTTTCATTATCACCTTCCTAATCCTGCCTACATAAAATATCACTTATCAATCGGAGATTTTATAATTTCCTTGATAATTCTCACTACTGTTTCCATTCCTTCCACTGTCACATGTTCTTTAGGCCCATGAAATGCATAGCCTCCTGTTCCCAGATTTGGACAGGGAAGTCCCATAAAACTCAATCTTGCTCCATCAGTGCCTCCCCGAATGGGAACGGAGACAAGCTCTACGCCTGAGTTTTCAATTGCCTTCTTTGCAGTTTCCACCACAAAGAAATTCTGTTCCATCACTTCCATCATGTTTCGGTAACTTTCTTTCATATTTAAAGAGACAGTTCCCGCTCCATATTTTTCATTTATTTTCTTTTCTATATCAAAGAGAATCTGCTGACGTTTTTCAAATAATTCACTGTCATGGTCTCTCACAATATAATCTAAATGAGCTTCATTTACATCTCCATGCATCTCATCTAAATGATAAAATCCTTCTCTGCCTTCTGTGTGTTCCGGTGTCTCCTCCGGGGGAAGCATACTTTGAATCTCACAGGCAATGGCCGCTGCATTTTTCATAATATCTTTTGCGGAGCCTGGATGGACATTGACACCCTTTATGGTAAAATGCGCGGAAGACGCATTAAAATTCTCATAGGCCACTTCTCCCTCATAGTCTCCATCCACCGTATAGGCATAATCTGCCTGAAAATAATTCAAGTCAAACAAGTCTGCTCCGGCTCCCACTTCTTCATCCGGCGTAAATCCAATCCAGATATCTCCATGCGGTATCTGTTCCACAATCACTTCTTCCACAGCAGTGAGGATATCGGCAATTCCAGCCTTGTCATCTGCGCCCAGAAGAGTTGTTCCATCTGTGGTGATTAAAGTCCTTCCTTTCAGAGAACGAAGATGAGAAAAGTCACTGACTTTAATCACATCGCCGTTTCCCGGAAGCACAACATCCTCCCCGTCATAATTTTGGATAACCTGAGGTTTGATATTGTCAATATTGGTTGACACTTTTTTTGCAAGGATATCAATGCCTAAGCAGCAGTATCCAGAGATTCATAATATCTCTGCCGCTTGACCATAGG
>JAAWLS010000281.1 GCA_022798035.1 Lachnospiraceae bacterium
CCAATGATTATGTTTAGTAGAGAATTGATAAATATACGGTTAATACGAGATTTTTAATTATGGTACAAATTATTAAAATATTCTTGTATAATTAAAATAACAATTGAAAAAATATGGTAAAATTGCTATAATGAGGGAAATACAGAGCGGAGGTTTGGTTTATGTGTGAACACTGTTGTTGTTGGGATTCAAAAATTAGGGCATGTATGCTTCATAATACAGTTCCGGGAGGTTGCAAAGATTTTCAAGACAAATTTAGCTGTGTGGATGCCGGAAAAGAAGAAAAAGAAAATTATATGCTCAATTTATTGAAAGGTGCTATACAGTCAAAATAGGGAGGTTTGGGAATGGAAATTATAAGGTGTACCGAAAGGGAGTTCAAAGAAGAACTTTTGAATCCAAATCAAATTGTGGAAATCATAGACACTGACAGAAATAAGCATACTATAGCAATTCGTTCTAAATTTGGAAAAGTAGAATATATTCCAGTTGCTCCAGTGGAGGATATTCAAGAGTTTAAAGATTCCGTTGGAGCAGAGAACAAAGGTATAGAAACAAATCCAGAGTCTATCACGATTATTGATAGAAGTGGTATTCCTCACAGGCTGTTTGTCGGATATAATATTTCAGAGGAAAACATGGAACGGATTAAGGAGATATATGGAGATGGAAAATAAGAGCGTTATTAACAAAGAGAAATCATTTACAGAAAGGGTAATGCTTCCGGGTGAGCTTGCAGAAATAAAAGACAAGCATACTTTAGCTTTTTGCTTTGGAGATGGCAATATATCATATCTGAATTTTGATGAATCAGTAAGCGAGGAAACAGCAAAAGAACTGATTTTCAGAATTAAGCAATTTGCAGAAAGAAACGGGATTGATAAGGATAGGAGAATGGTGTAAGGAAATGGTCCAATTTTTAATATCAATTATGATTATGATGATTCCGGGATTGCTTATAGGCGGTTTATATGCTGTGATTAACCCAAGAAACAGAGAACGGATTTTCTACGGAAAAAGGTATTTAAGGGAAAATCAAGAAGCGTGGGATGAATACTGCAGGAATATGACCCATCAAGAACGCAGGGAATGTTTTGGTGATTGGGTCAAACAAAGACAAGAAGAAACAAGACATGAATATGCTTGGATTCCTAACCGTTTCCACACAGAGCCGACAGTATATGAGATTATAATTGATGGTGTGAGGCGGAGAGGGACGGTAGAAGAAATATCAGAACATACAGGGATTCCAATTAGTTTATTGGAACAAGTGAAGTATGCTGAATATCTGAATACAAAATAAGAGTGAAGGGCGAATGGATTTATGGAAAATAGGGATAATTTGAAGGAAGAAGAGGAAAACAAAGTATTTTCATACGAACTTTTATCGGATGCTAGGGATAATAACGAAAGATGGTTCAAGGCATTTATCGCTATGGTAAAAGTAAATGTAGCTGAATTATTAGCAATAGTGATTGTGGTCCTTGCGTTTGTTTGGTATCTGAATCAGTATGATTTTACAAGTAGTATCGAGCAGAACGGAGTTTATACACTGATTGACAGCGAAGGAAATGTAATCAGTTCCGACATTACACCGGAGCAAATCAATGAGATTATGGAGATTATAAACGATGGCAAAAACAAAGATAACACGGAGCAGAACAAAGAAAAACGGTAAAAACAAGGGAACAGCAAAAAGGAAAAAGAAGTAGGTATTTGATTTGAAAGTATATGATTTGAATTTGCCACAAATTGAATATTATCGTACATTTTGTAATTTTGATGAAAGAGAAGCAGCTTTGTTTGAACTTAGGAGAAAGAACATACCTCTTGAAAGATGTGCGGAAATCCTAAAATATGAAGATATAAAGAAATTAAGTCAAAGAGTAAACAGGAAAGTATTGAGCGTTTCAAACGCAAAACGTATGGATGAATGGATAGAAAACGTATACTGGAAAAATGTGATACAAAATCAGTAACTTTTTGAGAACTTTTTGCCAACTTTTTAGAGCCTAAAACGGTACTTATCGGTACTGTTATTGGCTCTTTTTTTATGCGAAAATTTACCCATAGAAAGAAATCGGAGGGCGTTCAGATGGCATTAACAATGAATCCTGCATTGAATCAGCAGATGGCTCAGTTAGAACAGGAATATATGCAGCGGCGAAATGAACTGATGCAGAGTTTTTATAATCAACAGAATAATAACAACTGGAATCAGCAGAATACGCAGGCGCAGCAGACAACACCTGCGCAAAATGTCAACTGGATTCAAGTATCTGGTATTGATGGCGCAAAGAATCAGATTGTACAGCAAGGGTGTACAGCTTGGATGATGGATAATAACAATCCATATTTTTATGTAAAATCTGTTGATAAAATCGGCAGTCCTGAATTTCATGCATTTTTCTTTCAGGAGGTTTCAGAATCTGAAATCAATCAGCGGACAATGCCAAAAGAGCAACCGCAAATAGACCTCTCTCAATACGTCCAGCGTGGCGAATTTGAGCAGTTAAAGTCACTAATTGAACAATTAACCAATGCACAGGAAAAACATCCTATAAAGGCAAATAAGGAGGTTGTGAACAATGTCGAATCCGTTAATGGGAATGATGGGAAACAAACAGGCGCAGGGCGGACTTCCGGCGCAAGGGGGAAATAAATTCTCCCAGATGATGAATGAATTTAAGCGATTCCGGCAGGAAATGCAGGGCGTAAACCCGCAGGATAAAATGAATGAGCTTTTGCGGTCCGGCAAGGTCAATCAACAGCAGATTGAACAGGCTAACCAAATGGCGCAGATGGCACAGGGATTGTTTAAAGGAATGTTTTAAATCAGTACATAACCGACTGTAAATACAGACGGTTTGTAAATAAATCACATATGGAGGTATATGTTACATGAATTCGGACGGATTATCAGCTTCTGATGTTGCTCTGTTAAGCGGCAACAACGGAAACAACAATTGCGGCTGGGGTGGAGACTGGATGGGAATGCTTGCGCTTTTCTTCCTGTTCTCCATGTTCGGCTGGGGCGGCTTCGGCGGTTGGGGCGGTGGCTTCGGCGGAAATGGTGCCGGCGGCGCAATGATGGGGTTTGCAACACA
>JAAWLS010000282.1 GCA_022798035.1 Lachnospiraceae bacterium
TATGACGGAGGCACCGGGGCGGCTCCAAGCAGTTCTATTCACAATGCGGGACTGCCCTGGGAGATGGGGCTTTCTGAGACACATCAGACTTTGATTCTGAATGGACTGCGGAATAAAGTGCGGATTGAGACAGACGGAAAACTGATGACTGGCCGGGACGTGGCTATAGCGGCTATGCTGGGAGCGGAAGAGTTTGGATTTGCAACTGCGCCGCTGGTGACTATGGGATGTGTGATGATGCGTGTCTGCAACCTGGACACCTGCCCTGCAGGTATCGCTACGCAGAATCCTGAGCTTAGAAAACGGTTTGCCGGAAAGCCGGAATATGTCATGAATTTTATGCGGTTTATTGCAGAAGAACTGCGGGAATATATGGCAAAACTGGGCATCCGCACCGTGGATGAGCTGGTGGGGCGCAGTGATTTGCTGAAAGTGAGAGAGGATTTGACGGAGCGGGAAAAAGAGTTGGATTTGTCTGGAATCCTGAACAATCCGTTTGCAGGACCTAAATCTAAAGTTATCTTTGACGCAAGGCAGGTCTATGATTTTGAGCTGGAAAAGACGAAAGACGAGAAAGTTCTGCTGAAACAGCTGAGACTGGCCCTGGATGCAGGACAGAGACGCAGCATTGATTTGGAAGTAAGCAACACGGACCGCTCCTTTGGAACCATATTTGGTTCTGAAATCACAAAAAGGTTTGAGGATACGCTGAGTGAGGACACCTTTTTGGTGAAATGCACCGGGGCCGGCGGGCAGAGCTTTGGAGCCTTTATTCCCAAAGGACTGACCCTGGAACTGGTAGGGGACAGCAACGACTATTTTGGAAAAGGGTTATCCGGTGGAAAACTGGTGGTATATCCCCCGGCAGGCGCGAAATACAGACAAGACGAAAATATTATTATCGGAAACGTAGCTCTATATGGAGCCACTAGTGGAAAAGCGTTTATCAACGGAGTTGCCGGAGAGCGGTTCTGCGTCCGCAATTCCGGCGCGGTGGCAGTGGTGGAAGGCGTGGGAGACCACGGCTGTGAGTACATGACGGGAGGCAGAGTGGTTGTTCTCGGAAAGACTGGAAAAAACTTTGCGGCAGGCATGAGCGGCGGCATTGCCTATGTGCTGGATGAGGATAACGATTTGTATACCAGAATCAATAAAGAGATGGTATTTTCCGATGGAATTACCTCTAAATACGACGTGATGGAATTGAAAGAGATGATAAAAGAACATGTGGCGCTGACTAATTCCCAGAAAGGAAAAGAGATATTGGAACGGTTCAGTGAATATCTGCCCAAATTTAAAAAGATTGTACCATATGATTACAACCGTATGATGATGGCAATCGTACAGATGGAAGAAAAAGGATTAAGTTCAGAACAGGCACAGATTGAGGCATTTTATGCCAATATGAAAAATTAAGGAGGGTGCAGAATGGGAAAACCAACAGGATTTATGGATTATGAGAGACAGACAGCAAAGGCGGTAACGCCAGGAGAGCGCATTCGGAATTTCCAGGAATTTCACACCCCCTTAAGCAAAGAGGAACAGCAGAAACAGGGAGCCCGCTGTATGGCATGCGGCGTGCCCTTCTGTCAGTCGGGAATGGAGATTATGGGAATGACTTCTGGCTGTCCTTTGCACAACTTGGTGCCGGAGTGGAATGATTTGGTCTATACGGGAAATTGGGAACAGGCGTACAATCGCCTGACGAAGACGAATAATTTTCCAGAATTTACATCCCGAGTGTGTCCGGCCCTCTGTGAGGCGGCCTGCACCTGCGGGCATTACGGAGATGCAGTTTCCGTCAAAGAGAATGAATACGGAATTATAGAAAATGCTTACGAACAAGGATTTGCCAAAGCAAGACCGCCCAGAGTCCGCACCGGGAAAAAGGTGGCAGTGATTGGCTCCGGCCCGGCAGGCCTTGCGGCGGCAGACCAGCTCAACAAACGAGGGCATCAGGTGACGGTGTACGAGAGAGACGACAGACCAGGAGGGCTTCTCATGTACGGCATTCCCAACATGAAGCTGGAAAAGCATGTGATTGAGCGCAAGATAAATATCATGAAAGAAGAAGGGGTAGAGTTTGTCACAGGAGTCAATGTGGGAAAAGATGTGAAGGCTTCCAAACTGTTAAAAGAATATGACCGGATTATCTTAGCCTGCGGAGCCAAAACTCCCCGCGACATCAAAGCGCCGGGCAGAGACGCCAGCGGCATTTACTTTGCGGTAGATTTCCTTGCGTCTACCACCAAGAGCCTTTTGGATTCTGATTTAAAAGATGGAAAATACATTTCTGCCAAGGGAAAGAAAGTGGTAATTGTGGGAGGAGGAGACACGGGAAACGACTGTGTGGGCACGGCAATCCGACACGGTGCTTCCAGTGTGACCCAGCTTGAGATGATGCCTAAGGCCCTGGAACAGCGGGCCGAAGATAATCCCTGGCCCCAATGGCCGAAAGTCTGCAAGACAGATTACGGCCAGGAGGAAGCCATTGCGGTGTTTGGCAGTGACCCACGTATTTACCAGACCACCATCAAAGAGTTTCTAAAAGATAAAAATGGAAAGCTCTGCGGGCTGACGATTGTAAAATTAGAACAGAAGAAAGACGAGAAAACCGGACGTATGGCAATGGTGGAGGTGCCAGGTTCCGAGAACAAACTGGAGGCAGACCTGGTATTGATTGCAGCAGGATTTCTGGGAGCAGAGAAATATGTGGCGGACGCTTTTGGCACTGCCCTGAATGAAAGAACCAATATCCGGACAGAAGCAGGCCAATACAGCACTAACGTGAAACATGTATTTACTGCCGGAGACATGCACCGGGGACAGTCCCTTGTAGTTTGGGCCATCCGGGAAGGCAGAGAAGCCGCAAGGGAAGTGGATGAAAGTTTGATGGGATATACAAATCTGGGAGCGTAAAGGCTTTGGAGTTTGATTGCAATAAAATATTTTTAAAAGAACTTGCGCATGCAGGAAATATATGCTATAATGACAAAGCTGTTGTGTAAGCGGTGCGAATAGGAAAATCAACTAGAAGATTTGAAATATAGTGTGAAGAGGTGAAAAATATGAGAGAAGGAATCCATCCGGA
>JAAWLS010000283.1 GCA_022798035.1 Lachnospiraceae bacterium
CAAAATCACCTCATATCCCAGCAGCATACGGCAGGCTACTTCATGTCCTGCAATCAGCTCTAGCAGAGTGCGGCAGGCTGCCATTCCAAGCTCCCGGGAATCGAAAGAAAGAGAAGTTACAGAAGGGAGATGATTTTCCAGAACAGAGCTGTCATAAAAAGAAGCCACCCGCATCTGCCCGGGAATCTCTACTTTTTCTTTCCGCAGCTTATTCATCACATGAATGCAGACTGCGTCGTCCAGACAGGCTATACAGTCCACATCACTCTCCAGCAGCTTTTCCACGGCTCTCTCTATCGCGATATCTTTTTCCATGTTGATGAATATAATATTTTTGTCCATGGGTATCTCTGCCGTCTCATATGCCTCTATGTATCCTCTCATCCGGCTTTGAGTCACCACGTGAGATTCAATTCCGCCAATCAGGCCGATTCTGGTCATGCCTTTTAACAGCAAAATAGAAATCAATTCACGGCAGGCATTTTTGTGGTCATTGTCTACCTGAATCACACCCTGATAATTTGTGCTTCCTATCGTGACAAAAGGAATTTCCTGAGACTGTAAATACTCAATGTGAACATCTTTCATATAAGTCCGCATCAATATCATTCCGTCTATTTTGTGATTTTCCACCATTCGCATCAAATGTGTGCACTCGTTTTCTTTTTCCATGGTAAGAAGCACATCATAGTCCATGCTGACAGCGGCCTCCTGTATTCCAATCAGGCAGGTTTGAAAAAAGGGTAAATCCACCACCGTATAGTCTTCCGGAAGCATTACGCCGATATTGTAAGTTTTCAATTGTGCCAGCCCTTTTGCCATGGCATTTGGCTTATAATTGTGCTCCTGAATGTAGCTCATCACTCTTTCTTTTGTGGCGCTGCTGATTCTTCCTTTGCCGGAGATGGCTCTGGAAACTGTCGTTTTAGACACTCCCAGGGCCTCCGCCACATCTGAAATTGTTATTTTTTTCTCATGCTCCCTTGACTGTTCTTCCATAACATCACCCCGCAGTCATTCCTGTGTTACTCTTTTTCTTTCTCTTCTTTCTCCGCTTCCTTTTCCAACTGCTTAATTCTCTCTTCTGCCTCTGTCAGTACATTGTAATTGGTTACTTTGCTGCGGGCCGCCTCAGAAAGCTGGTTATACTGCCCGCGGATTTTTTCTATTTTCTCTTTCATATCCAGTGTGATTTCTTTTCCTGCCAGCTTGTTGATGGCATCAATCACAGGCTGGGCTTCTGCCTGAGCCTGCTGGTCTGCCGCTGCCGCTGCCTCAAGCTGTGCAATCACAGTCTCTGCCGCCTCCAGTACATCGTAATTCGCCACATATCCTTTTGCCATATCGTCTAACGCATTGTACTGATTTCTTGCATTCATCACTGCTTCTTTGCTGTTTAATGTGATTTCTCCCAGAGAGCCAATCAGCTCTGTCACAACTGCGGCTGCATCCTGCGCTTTTCCTTTTGCACTCTCAGTTCCCGGAAGATGGTATACCAAAACCGCACATCCAGCTTCGATATTGTCGTACAGCTTCTTTGCCGCACTGTAAGGCATATTAACACAGCCATGGGAACCGCCTTTTTTGTAATAATTTCCGCCAAAGTCTCTGCGCCAGTTTGCATCATGAAATCCCACGCCGCCATTAAAAGGCATCCAGAAAGATACCGGCGTTGCATAGCCTTCTCCCCGCAGAGTTTTGTCCAGCTCTTTGTAGTACAGACCATATGCTCCCACCGGAGTGCTCCAGCCTTTTGCATCGTTTCCTGACACGAAATCTGTCTCCAGAATCAGGGAGCCGTTTTTATAGTAATACAGATGCTGCGCCGTCAGATTTACCTCCACATAAGTATCTCCGTAATCATTGCCGCTCCGGCTGACGGCTCTCTGGGAATATTCCGGCTCTTTCGATATCGTCTCTCCTTTTTTGATATCCTTTTTCAGGGCTTCCGCTTCTTTTTCCCTGTCAATTTTCCATCCGTAATCGCCTCCGCTTACTGTAACATTCGTTCCGTAAGAAGAGGAGAGAGATTTCGATTTTCCAGCGGTGTTATATGTATTTGCTAGAGAGTCAATATACTCTGCAATTTTTTCCTCAGACAAGACAGCTTTCTGCTTCTTATTGTCCACCGAAATCCACTGATTGATGGTCTTTCCATCCAAGGTTTCCTTCTCATCCCCAAATTCATAAGTGATAGAAGATTTCACATATCGGTTCATATCCTCCGCCAATTTTATAATCTCTTCAGAATCTTTCGTATACTTGGGTTTCACATAGCAATTCTCCTCTGCCATGACCAGTTCCCCTTTTAAGTTTAAAATGGCGCTTTCCAGAGCTTTGAAAAACTGCTCTTCTTCTACCACCGTTCCTTCTTCCTCCGGTATGATTTTGTACCCATTTTTCTCCGTATATTCAGAAATAATGGCGTCCTCTGCTTTCCGCATTTTGGACTTATCCATAACTTCCAGCCCAGCCGCTATGTTCTGCAGAGTTTTCTGATTGTAATCCACCATGGTTTTCACTTCTATTTTGGAATCGTGAAACAGCGATGCAGGCCAGGCAAATCCATTCTGTTTTTTCAGCTCTTCATATAGGGTGCCGTCAAATACCGGTTTTAACTTGATTTCTGCTCCCCCAATCTTCTCTTCTTTTCCCTCCCTGGGCCGAATTTTAATCTCATATCCGTTGATTTCCTCCGTAATGAGATGTTCCACTGCTTTCACAGTTTTTCCGGAAGCCTTTACGCCGTTTATTGTTGTCCCAAAGAGAAAATGACTGCTGAAAAATGCCGCAAATCCCAGATAAACGCCCAGCAGTACAAAAAGCACTGTTCCGGTAATTACCAGTATCAATTGTTTTTTCGTTAAATTTTTTAGTTTTTTCATCTGTTCTGCCTCTCTCTTATCTATTGTTTTCCATATTTTATGCTATCATCGTGTTATTAAAATGTTATTAATTTATGGTTGATTTTCCCTTTTGTCTATGTTATAATAGAAAAACATTCGGGGTATGGCTCAGCTTGGCTAGAGCGCACGGCTGGGGGCCGTGAGGTCGCAGGTTCGAATCCTGTTACCCCGAT
>JAAWLS010000284.1 GCA_022798035.1 Lachnospiraceae bacterium
TCTTCTCCCATCCAGACTATACTGTCGGTTTTGGATTCTCACCAAATCAACCTTGCGGCTCACGGACTTTCCCTCGAAAGGTATCACCGTCGGTCGGGAATCCCTTTATACAAATCTTATAATGAATCTCTGTCTGCCAACGGATTGTGAAGCAATAAACTTCCTTTCCGCAGGCTGTGCATAAAAGTCACCCTGCCCTGAAGAACTTATTCACTTATGAATCACATTCTACTCCTGCTTCTTTCATCTGTCAACAGGCATATTTTAGAAAGTGTCACAACAGTTCAGCCCTGCTCAGCAATAGTTGCTGGCCGTGCTTGCATGAGGCGGCTTCTATTGCTGAGCAGGGGTTGAGCGCCTTCTTATGAGCAAAGTTAGCCACGCAATTCTTGCATTGACCTTAAATTTTCATAGTAAGCTGAATCCGTTTTTTCTTCAAATCCACACTCATCACTTTCACTTCCACAATATCCCCCACACTGACAGCCTCCAGCG
This sequence comes from Lachnospiraceae bacterium, assembly GCA_022798035.1. GTDB lineage: Bacteria > Bacillota > Clostridia > Lachnospirales > Lachnospiraceae > Petralouisia. The sequence continues at coordinate 496 of JAAWLS010000284.1, forward strand.
GGTGCTTGATGTACCGCTCCGTCATCTGTGAGATATGTACCAGCCCGTCCTGATGTACCCCGATATCCACAAAAGCTCCGAAATCTATGACATTTCGGACAGTTCCTTTCAGAACCATTCCCGGTGTCAAATCTTTCATCTCCAGCACATCACTGCGCAAAATCGGCTTTGGCATGTCATCTCTGGGGTCTCTGGCCGGCTTCTCCAACTCCTTTACAATATCCTGCAGAGTTATCTCACCAATTCCAAGTTCTTCTGCCAGCTCCTTGTAATTGGAAATCTTTTTGGAAATTCCAGATAATTTTCCCTCCCGGATTTCCTCTGGCTGATATCCCAGTTTTTCCAGCAATTTCAAGGTTGCCTCGTAGCTTTCCGGGTGCACGCTTGTCCCGTCCAAAGGATTTTTGCCATCTGTAATCCGCATAAATCCTGCACATTGTTCATAGGCTTTCGGTCCCAGCTTTGCCACCTTCAGAAGCTGTCCTCGGGTGAGAAATCTGCCGTTTTCTTCCCGATAAGCCACAATATTTTTTGCAATCACTTTTGTAATGCCAGAAATATATTCCAGCAGAGAGGCAGAAGCTGTATTCAAATCAACCCCCACCCGGTTCACACAGTCCTCCACCACGCCTTCCAAAGCATCACTGAGTTTTTTCTGGTTCATGTCATGCTGGTACTGTCCAACCCCTATGGATTTCGGCTCAATCTTTACCAACTCTGCCAGCGGGTCCTGCAGACGCCTTGCAATGGAGGCCGCGCTTCTCTGTCCTACGTCAAAGTTAGGAAACTCCTCTGTGGCTAATTTGCTGGCCGAGTACACAGAAGCCCCAGCTTCATTCACAATAATGTACTGCACCGGATTGCCTGAAATCTCTTTCAGCAAATCCACAATCACCATCTCTGATTCTCTGGAGGCCGTCCCGTTTCCCACGGAAATCAGTGACACATTATATTTCTGAATTAGATTTTTCAGCACTTTTTTGGACTCTTCCACTTTATTCTGAGGTGCAGTGGGATAAATCACCGTAGTATCCAGAACCTTACCCGTAGAATCCACCACCGCCAGTTTGCAGCCGGTTCGGAACGCAGGGTCCCATCCCAGCACAACCTTGCCCGCAATAGGCGGCTGCATCAAAAGCTGCTCTAAATTCTTTCCAAATACGCGGATTGCTCCGTCCTCCGCCCGTTCTGTCAGCTCACTGCGGATTTCCCGCTCAATAGCTGGAGCAATCAGACGCTTGTAGCTGTCCTCTGCAACTGCTTTCAAGATATGTTCTGTGTTTGGATTTTCCCTGGAAATAATCTTTTTCTCCAAATACTGTAAAATCCGCTCCACAGGAGCTTCAATTTTTACATTCAGGATTTTTTCTTTCTCTCCGCGGTTCAGAGCCAGAATCCGGTGTCCCGCCAATTTGCCAAGACCCTCCTCAAACTCATAATACATTTCATAGACTGATTCTGCATCTGCATCCTTGGCTGTGGAAACAATTTTTCCGTCTTTCATGGTAAGCTCACGAATGTATTTCCGATAGTCCGCCTCATCGGAGATGCTTTCTGCCAAAATATCCATCGCCCCTGCAACGGCTTGCTCTACAGAATCTACCCCTTTCTCGCTGTTCAGAAAAACTTCTGCCTCCTCTTCCACACTTTTCTTAGTCATTTGAAGCAGAATAATATTTGCCAGAGGCTCAAGCCCTTTCTCCTTTGCAATGGTAGCCCGTGTCCTTCGTTTGGGGCGGTAGGGCCGGTACAAATCTTCCACTGCCACCAGCGTCTCCGCTGACTGTATCTGCGCTTTCAACTCCTCCGTCAATTTGCCCTGCTCTTCAATGCTGGATAATACCTGAGTTTTTTTCTCCTCCAGATTCCGAAGATAGGTCAGACGCTCATATAAATTTCTGAGCACTTCATCGTTCAAGGCCCCCGTAGCCTCTTTTCGATATCTGGAAATAAATGGAATCGTGTTTCCCTCGTCAATCAGCTTCACAGCCGCCTCTGCCTGCTGCTTTCTAATATTTAGCTCTTCTGCCAATTTTACAATAATATCCATAAATAAAATCTCCTTATCCTTATCCTTTATTCCTAATTTTCCCTTAGATGGACTTTTCCGGCATTCTCTCTGCAGTCTTTGCTCTCCATTATATCTGATTTGTTTCTGCCTTTCAATCGTAAAATCTATGAGTTGTCAGAATGCATAGATTGTGATAAAATCCTGTCATAGATTACAATACTGCGGGGCATAGCCCCTCAATACAAGGAGGTTTTTTATGGATTACGAGTCAAACAAATCTTACATAGAAATGCGTTCTGCGGGTATGTCTGTCGCTTCCACAATTCTGGGAATCTTCAGTTTAATCATGTGCTGCTGCATCTATCCTGCAATTATATTCGGTTCTCTGGCTCTCATTTTTGCTCTGCTCTCCCGAGGCGGGGAAATGACAATGAACAGTTATGCCACAGCCGGCATGATTCTTGGAATTATTGGTATCGTTTTGGGAATTCTTTTTCTAATTTATGCTTTCGCCGCTGTTTTCACAGAATTTGGCGGAATTGAAGGTTATATGAAGGAGATAGAAAATAT
>JAAWLS010000285.1 GCA_022798035.1 Lachnospiraceae bacterium
AAAAAAGAAACATTTGTTTTGTGAAGTTGTGATAAAATTGAAGATTTTGGAAAAAAACAGGAAAAAGTGTTGACTTTTTAAAAGACAAAAAAGTCTGTTTTCCGTTATAAAAAGTCAGTTAATTCAGCGATTTGTCCTGCAGTAACAGGGGAACAGTAGTAATCTCTGTGAAAAAGCGCAGACCGGGTTTTTATCCCGGAAAACAGGCTTGTAGCAGTAATTGCTGTGGAAAGAACGCAGGGCGCAGACAAGGCTGTGGGATAAATGCAGGAAAAAGCTGGTTGAAAAACTATGTTTCATTTGGTATACTCTTAAAAGTACTTTTGTGTTTTCGGGAGAATCTATGTAACGAAGGGTATCAGGCAGATAAAAGGTGTGATATGGTTAAAAAGTTAGAGATAATGGGAATGGAACTTGATAATTGTACCGTACAGGAAGCAATACTTCAAATAGAAGAATTTCTGAACCATACAGTGATGAGTACTGTGGAAACTGTTTCCATGGAAATGATAGTAAAATCTCAGGCGGATGAGCAGTTAAAAGCCTGCGTGGAAGATTTGGATTTAGTAATTATCGGTGACAAAGAAATATTGAAAGCGGCGGGAGAAGCCTGCACCCAGCGCATTCAGGAGACTGCGGACCAGGAGTTTTTGAAAGAGTTTATCAGGTGTATGGCCCAAAATGACAAGAGCATCTATTTGCTGGGAGACGACAAAGAGCAGATTGACAGTTTCCAGGAATTTTTGACCGGCTGCTGCGACAAAATAAAAGTGGTAGGTCATTATGGGCTGTCAGACTGTATCGGTGATTACGATACGGTAATCAATGAGATTAATATTGCAGAGCCGGATGTGATTCTGTCTGTAATTTCTACGCCGGAACAGGAATATTTTCTAAAAGGGAATAAAGAAAAGCTGAATGCGAAAATCTGGTATGGGCTGGGTGAAAATTACGGTCCCAAAAAAGGTATGTCGGATGTGGCGGGATTTGCAAAGAAACTGATTCAAAAAGGCATGATGCACAGCATGATGGCGCGTTATAATAAAAAGGATGAGTGAGGTAATGGAATGAATAAATTTTTTACTTACAGGCGGGAGCCGGCATTTTTATATTTGATTATTATTGTCGGAACGGGAATACTGGCCTTTGCTATCAAATGTATTTTTGACCCTATCGGCCTGGTAACGGGAGGTTTCACCGGTCTGTCAATTTTGCTGAAACGGGTGACAGAAATTTTTATTCCGGGAGGCGTTCCCCTCTGGTTTGCCAATCTTGCCCTGAACGTTCCCTTTTTTCTGCTTGCGTTAAAGATAAAGGGAAAACGGTTTATTTGGAGAACAGGTATTGCAACCGTACTGCTTTCCGGCTGGCTGTATGTGATACCGGAACTGGATTTTGTGAGCGGAGATTATATTCTGGCGTCCATGTTTGGCGGCGTGCTGGCGGGGGTTGCCATGGGAATGATTCTCTGGGCCAATGCCACCACCGGCGGAACAGAGATGGTTGCTATGTTGATTCAGTGTAAACTGAAACATTACTCGGTGGCTCAGATTATGCAGGTGCTGGACGGAATGGTAGTGCTGACCGGGCTGTATGTGTTTGGACTGCGGCCTTCCATGTATTCGATTATAGCAATCTTTATCACCTCGAAAGTGACAGATACAATTCTGGAAGGTATGAAATTTTCTAAGGCTGCCTATATTATCACGGAGAAATACGAGGAGGCGGCAGCCACGATTATGAAAGAGCTGGACAGAGGCGTGACGGGCTTAGAGGCCAGAGGTATGTATTCCAAAGAAAAGAAGTGTATGCTGTACTGTGTGGTATCCAAAAAACAGATTGTTTTGCTGAAAGAGTTAATCTATCGTATCGACCAAAATGCGTTTGTTGTTGTCGGGGATGTAAGAGAAGTGCTGGGAGAAGGATTTATTGAATACAAAGGACGGTAAGGAGGAGTGAGGAAATGCATAAAAAATTATGGATTTCCTCTTTCTTTTTTTGTGATTTTGCATTAAAATACATAATAACTTGTTCTTTTTTCCTAAAATACAGGGGATGTAATTTGTGAAAATTGTATAGGAAAAAATTACCCCAAACAGCAGCCGGCAGTGAGAACTGTGATGTTTTGATGAGAGTGGCCGGAAAGAGAAGGCAGAAGATGGAATTAGAAAAGGAGTGTGACAGATGATTTCAAATCAGATACTTCAAAGTACGATTGATGGATTAAAGGGGATTACCAGAATTGATTTATGTATTATTGATACAGAAGGGAAAGTGCTGGCTACAACATTTCAAGATACTGACAGCTACGTGACGGCGGCATTGACTTTTGTGGAATCTCCGGCAGACAGCCAGGTATTTCTGGGGTGCCAGTTTTTCAAAGTATTCGATGAACATCAATTGGAATATATCCTGCTTGCAAATGGCGACAGTGAAGATGTCTATATGGTGGGGAAGATTGCCGGCTTTCAGATTCAGAATCTTTTGGTGGCCTACAAAGAGAGATTTGACAAAGATAATTTCGTGAAAAATCTACTGTTGGATAATCTGCTTCTGGTGGATATCTATAATCTCGCCAAGAAACTCCACATTGACACGGAGGCCAGACGCGTTGTCTTTATTATAGAAACAAATCGTGAGAAAGACGGAAGTGAATTGGAGAAAGTCAGAGGAATCCTGGGAGGAAAATCCAAAGATTTCATTACGGCGGTGGATGAGAAAAATATCATTGTAGTAAAGGAAGTCATGGAAAATGAAGGATATGAGGAGCTGAATAAGACGGCGGAGATGATTTTGAATCTGTTCCGGATTAATGATGATATGGAGCTTCATATTGCTTATGGTACCATTGTCAATGAAATTAAAGAAGTTTCCCGTTCTTACAAAGAAGCCAGAATGGCTCTGGACGTGGGAAAGATTTTCTTTGAGGAACGCTGTGTGATTGCCTATTCCACCCTGGGAATTGGAAGATTAATTTACCAGCTTCCCATTCCTCTGTGTAAAATGTTCATTAAAGAAATTTTCGATGGAAAATCACCGGATGAGTTTGACGAGGAGACGCTTAC
>JAAWLS010000286.1 GCA_022798035.1 Lachnospiraceae bacterium
CCATTCAGAATCGCTAACGCGATGGGCCGTATGCCCGCGACCGCTACGTTTTCTTACGGTCAGCGCGGTAAACGCGCAGACCTATCTGAACTGTTACGCCTTCACATCATACAGATGCCATCTCACATACTTTTCTGCATGATTCAGCATTACGGCTGTTATATCAATAACCTCGCCTTTATCGCCATATCTGTCCCTACCTTGTAATTCTATCTGCCTCATCATAAAGTTTGTCCAAATTTCTGCCAAAGAGCTGAAAATCATATCCCATCAGCGGATGGCTTATAAATTCCTTTTTTTCAACTACGGTTCTTCCCTGGCCTTCATTCCGGAATTCATATACACCGGCTTTTCTGTCCGGACGCAGCAGATCAATCTCCATCAGTTCCAAGTCCGACAGCATTTTATAATCCGGTTTCCGCCGGTTCAACTGGGTCAGCATAAACAGATTATTTAACCGGCTTGCCCTTGTGTCACTGTGGGAACTTATAATTATATGCATGCCTGCGTTCACCATACGGATCAGCCACCGTGCCATCTCTCTCTGAAGCAGCGGATGGAGACTGTTCTCCACCTCATCGCAATACAGCCAGTCAATTTGCTGTGTCGCACTTAAAGCCTTTATAAAAGGTGTCAGTTCATGAATCATTGAGGACGCAACATGCAGAGAAATCTCCCTGGTTCCGTACTTTTCCACATAAAATGTCTCATCCCCCTTCTGAATCACCTTCCCCTCCAGAAGATGTTCTTCCCCAAATTCCAGCAACGATCTTCTCGATCCACGCAATTGCAGGCCCGAACGTGACGCCGGCAGAAAAAGCTGTCCTCCATCTGTTGTGTTTTTTTCGGACAAAACAATGCTCCAGACCATTTGCAGGGCTGCTCTTACTGCTGTCTCCAAACCTCCAGCTGATGAAACCTGATGTTCCAAAAACCGGGTGTTTTCGCCATTCTCGTACTGGCGGGTATCTATACTAACCCTTGTTTCTTCCTCCCCTATGCTTTTATTCCGGTATCCGGAAAGGCTGCTCACAAAATACGTGTTGACTGTGTCCTCCACTTCCACCCTTATCTCTCCGCACGAAACCGGGATTCCGAAAATATCTTCCACAATCCGGGACTTATTTTCTGCTAAATATTCATTTACCTGGGATTCCACTTCTCTGAACCACTTCTGGTCGCAGCGAATCAGATACTGGTCGTTCAACTGGGTATGTCTGGCCCCCGAAATAGAAACCTGGAATTTTTTCAGTTCCTTTCTAATTCCATAAATCAATTGCATGACCATAGTTTTACCACTATTATTGTTCCCAACAAAAATGACCAGATCATCTAAGGATATATCTGCCGACTCTACTTTTCCAAAATTTTTTATAATGAAATGCAATACCAAATCTATTGATCTCCTTTTCAAACGAACACTGAATTTTAATTCTGGATATACTCTGTGCTGTTTTCCCCTTTGTGGACTGTAGCTTTCATTTTAACATAGGACTGTGTATCTTTTCAAGGCAGGAAATTTGAAAAGGGGTATGGGTTTATCTGCAATATTTGCGGGAACCTCCTGCCGGCGAATGGCTCTGCCAGGCGGGGAGAGTGTCCAGATGTCTCATTTATTTCATTTTCCCAAGCAGCTCCATAAAATTCCGTTTGCGCTTGTGCACTTCCTTTAATTCTCTAAATTTTGCATCCCACTCCTTCTGCCTGTCATTGCTTTTCATTAAAGCTTTTATCTTTTTTAAGAAGCTGACTGCTAATATATAATTCTTGTTCCTGGATACCCGAAGGAGACTGTTGACATCCTTCCAGTACAGCTCCAGTATTTCATCCGGGTATTTTTCTGCCAGACGTTTGCTGAAATACTGGTTGTCATCCACATCCCAGTAATCATAGCTGCGCCGGGAACCAAGCAGATACTCCAGAACCGTATCCTCTCTTCCGGTTTCCATGCAGATATCCAGATATAATTTCAGATTCTTTTCCCTGATCTTTTCCAATATGGTTTCATAGTTTTCCTGCCAGTCTTCCTGATGCAGTTTTTCTTTACAGACACCGAACCATTTTTTGATTTCGTTTTTATCGCAGGTATCCAGAATAAGCAGGAGCATCTTCTTTTCTGACGGATAGTCACCTTTTTTGCCCGCATATCCGTACAAATGTTTCGCCAGTGTAAAGATATTGATATCCCATTTGGTTTTCAGAACAAGCTGGTACAGTCGTTTCAGCTCTGTATCATTTTCTTTCCTTATATAAATCGGCGTTACATAGTCAATCAGCTTATCCAGCCTTCCGGTACATTGTTCCAGCCCCATCCATACATACTCCATTTCTTTCTGCCGGTCGCCTTTCTTCGCGTAATATCGGGCAATCTCCACATAATCACTGCCATATTGCAGATTGGCAAGCCTGGTTTGCAAATAATGCTCATGGTCACCAATACTTTGATAGATACTGGCTGCAACACCCTTGTAATATCCACTTCCGCCCTTGGCCAATGCATCTGCAAGATACCGTTTTTCTTCGTTGCTTTTGCAGAATGAATCCGCCACATCCATCAGGATATCATCGAATCCACTGTTGCCCACATAAAATTCCTCCAGCATTTCATCCAGAATGGAAACCCGTTTCTTCCAGGAAATATCATGGGAATTGACAATCTCATCCATCTTCCGCAGCTGTCCGTAGGCATCCTCCTCGTCATACTCCGGACCGCCCCCATACTCGTTAAACTCCTGAATAACCGCCCTGGCCTCCTCCCAGTGTCTCTCCAGTTCCATCTCCACCGCTCTTTTCTGGTATTTCTCATTGTTGCTGATACACCAGTCCGTGATACACGTCTCAGCCTTACGGCTGTACCGGGACATGTTAGAAATGATCTCGATCAGATCGTCCTTCCCTGCATTTTCCAGCATTTTGCTTACGGTTCTCTTATCCATGGGAATCCTTTCTCTTATAGGTTCTGATAGTTTGTATTTGGCTTACGTTCCTTTCATTTTAGCACGGAACCGCTGGAAACTTCAAGAATAATGGTGGAGACGGCTTGTCTTTCTGCTGGGAAA
>JAAWLS010000287.1 GCA_022798035.1 Lachnospiraceae bacterium
AAATAATATCAAATCCACCCAGAATAAGGATAACAATGATTACCAGAATAATTTGGAGCATTTTGTTGTTGATATACTCTTCTATTCCGCTGCTGGGTTCTCCTGCAAAAATCATTCCCACAATTGTTCCATTTCCATTCTTCAGCGGTATGTAACAGCAAAAGTAAGGTTTCCCATTGATGGTGATATCCTTATCCGTATATTTATTCCCGTTTTTCAGGACTACTTCCGCCACTTGGTCTGCCGCCTGGGTTCCCACCATACGCTCGCCGGTTTTCTCATCAATCAGCGTTGTTACTGTTCTGGTATCTCCCCAGAATAAAGTAATATCAATCTCAGAGGAAGCCGTAAATGCTTCAAGCGCTGTTAAATCCTCTGAAATATTGTGTTCTCCTTTATAAAGTTCTCCGTCATTTAACTGGAAATCTCCATCTCCTACTACTGTCAACGCCTGCTCCACTCCCGAGGCGACATCCTGCAGCCTCTTAATAGCCTCATCCTCCATACCAAATTTCATGGTACTGGAAGAAAATATTGCAACTACGATTCCGAGTACTGTCATTGGTCCAAAAGCAATGGCCAGTATTTTCTGTTTAATACCAAAAGACGTTTTCCTGTTCTGCGTTTCTTTTTCTTTCACCTATGTTCCCTCCAAACTTATTCTCTTACGCTTGACTACCCATACTTCCTAACACATTCTGAGTCAAATCCTTGTGGTAATAAATTTAAGTAATGATTGAACTTGCAGATATCCATGCAGGCGGACCTTTTGACCGCCTGCGGCAGTAAAGCATCCTTATCGGACGGCTGGCGTTCCAATGCGTTCCAATAGGATGATAGAATTTTCATATACAATAATTATATCTTTTTCTTTCCTATGTTTCAACCGACAATTTTCACATTATCACTAATTTCATTTTTACACTTTTACCATTTTGTCTATTTTTTCAGATTGCTTCAATCCTTTTACGCAGTTCCAGTACTTTGCTGTCTATCTGTTCTATGGCATTTGCATATGCTTTCAGCTCTTTTCCAATGTTTTTTGCTTCCCGGTTTTCTTTTTTATACTGCAGCTGATAATCCAGTCCAGCCCAATAATCCATGGCTCCTGTTCTGAGCTGCACTTCAATCTTAATCCAGCGCACCTCCTCCTGAAAAGAAACCGGAACCTGGAAAATCAAGTGCAGGCTGCGGTAGCCGCTCTTTTTAGGGTTTCGGATATAGTCTTTCTTCTTAAACAGACGTATATCCCGCTGTGCACAGAGCATCTCCGCAATACGGTACAAATCATCCGTGTAAGTGCAGACTGCCCGGACGCCCACCACATCATTTACATGTTTTTCCATCTCCTCAGCATTTTCCGCCAGCCCTTTCCGTCTCAATTTCGCGGCAATGCTGTCGTAAGATTTTATCCGGTTAGAATAGCTGTGTATCACCTTTCTCCCATAGCGCATACTGAGTTCCGCATTTATCATCTGCAGCTTGGCATTCATCATGCTGATGCCCCACTGACATTTCAGAATAAAATCCTCCTGTTGTAAAAAATCTTTCAAATCCATTTCCTGTTATCCTCCAAAATCAAAACACATCAAACATAATTTCATCATTTCTATGCATAGTATATCCTAACGGCATGGTTCTAATGCCAATTCCTTTTCCTCTGGGCCGAAACCTACATATGAGCCATAAGCAGCCCTCTTTTTCTGATAAAAACAGACATGGAATATCTCCATGGACTCTTGGTTTGGCTCTTGATATCGCAAAATTGATACAGTAAAAGAGGCTGGCAGAACATTCCAGCTCTCATTTCAGATACATAAATCGAGGATAACCGTGAATTCCAGTTTATGGAAAAATCCACTCCCTCTCTTTCAAACATAGGGTTTTATTTTGCAGGACGTCTTATTTCGAGCAGTATGACTTATGAACCGCCATCCAAAACGTGTAAAAGAAACCATTGCAGGTTTCTGCAAAACAGATACAGCGGTTCAGCCTTATGCCGTACTGTGCAAAATATAAGGCTGAACTGCTGCAGGCAGATTAGAATCTAAGAAAGTGCATGAATAAACAGGCCGCTGCGCAGTTTCGGCTCAAACCAAGTGGATTTCGGCGGCATCAAAAGCCCCGCGTCTGCCACAGCAAATAGTTCCTGTATGGAAGTCGGAAACATGGCAAATGCCGCTGCGCAGTCTGTCCTGCACCGGCGTTCCAATTCTTCCAGCCCCCGGATGCCTCCCACAAAATCAATTCTGCTGTCTGTTTTCGGCTCCATAATTCCAAGTACCGGGGCCAGCAGTTTCTTCTGAAGCAAAGACACGTCCAGCCCTTCCACCGGGTCCTCAGGAATGTCCTTTTGTTTGATAGTGCAGGCATACCAGTTCCCGTTCAGGTACATGGAAAATTCACCTTTTTTCTCAGGTTTTACCCTGTCTTTTTCGGCAGGACTTACCTCAAAAATTTCTGACACTTTTTCCAAAAATTCTCCCTGCTCTAATCCGTTCAAATCTTTTACCACACGGTTGTAATCCATAATCATCAGTTCTTCGTCCGGGAACAGCACTGATAAGAAATAATTAAACTCCTCTTCCCCAGTATAGCCTGGATGCTCTTCTCTCCTGTTTAACCCCACCCGGACCGCAGAGGCAGCCCGGTGATGTCCGTCTGCAATATAGATTTCTCCGATTCCTGCAAACGCCTCTTCTATCTGCCGAATCTGCTCTTCTTCTGAAATCGTCCAGACTCTGTGGCCCACGCCGTCTTCCGCAGTAAAATCATACAGAGGCTCCTCCTGTTTCACCTGCCCTACAATCTCGTTGATAATCTGATTGGAACGATATGCCAGAAAAATCGGGCCTGTCTGGGCATCACAGATATTTACATGATTGATTCTGTCTTTTTCTTTCTCCGCTCTGGTGTTTTCATGCTTTTTTATCACACCGCTCTCATAATCGTCGATGGAAGCGCAGGCAGTAATTCCCGTTTGAGTTCTCCCACCCATGGTTAATTCATAAATATAATAACAATTTTTCTCTTCCTTTACAAAAGAGCCGTCCTCC
>JAAWLS010000288.1 GCA_022798035.1 Lachnospiraceae bacterium
TATATCGAGCGGGAAGATTTTATGGAAGAACCGCCGAAGAAATATTTTCGTCTGTTTCCGGGAAATGAAGTGCGTTTGATGCATGCATATTTTGTAAAATGCGAATACTGCATAAAAGACGAAAATGGAAATGTGACAGAGGTACACTGCACTTATGATGCGCAGACAAAGGCAGGAAGCGGGTTTACCGGGCGTAAAGTAAAGGGAACGATACACTGGGTGCCGGTTCCTTTTGCAGAAAAATGTGAGATACGGTTGTATGAGAATTTGGTGGATGAAGAAAAAGGCGTGTATAATCCAGAAGATGGAAGTTTGAATCTGAATCCAGAATCTCTGACAGTTTTGAAAGAATGTTATGCAGAGCCGGCTCTGGCGGACGCCAAGCCATATGACAGTTATCAGTTTGTAAGACAGGGATTTTTCTGCGCAGATGCAAAAGATTCCAAACCAGGTGCGTTGGTATTTAACCGAATTGTATCTTTGAAAAGTTCTTATAAGCTGCCGACGCAGAAATAGCGGTACGCAAGAGGAGGATATTATTATGAATTTGTTTTCAGGGTTAGAGAAATTTGGTTTTGGCTCAGAGGAATCTATGCGTTTGTATGAGGAAGAACAGAAGAATGCCAAGAGCAGAGAGGCGGAGAAAAACAAAGAAGAGGAGCAGGAAGAAGCAGCTCTGATTTTGCAGAAAACGACATGCTGCAAAGTATGTGAGCATACGTTTAAAACAAAAGCAGTAAAAAGCGGACGCGCAAGACGTCTGCAGCCAGACAGAGATTTGCGCCCAAGATTTCAGTATATTGACACGCTGAAATATGATGTGGTTTCTTGTCCTGCCTGCGGTTACACGGCATTAAGCAGAGATTTTGACAAGATTACTCCTACGCAGGCTAAAATGGTGAGAGAGCAGATTTCTGCTAAATTTCACAAATCAGAGGAACCAGAGAGAGCAGTGAATTCCTACAATGAGGCGATTGACCTCTACAAGCTGGCCCTACTGAACACTGTTGCAAAGAGAGGGAAGGAAAGTGAAAAGGCTTTCATTTGTCTGAAACTTGCCTGGGTGATGAGAGGAAAAGCTGATACCATGGCAGAGAGTACGCCAGAGGAGAAAGAGGCGAAGAAAAAGTGTATGGAAGAGGAAGAAGTATTTTACATGCAGGCTTACGACGGATTCTGTAAGGCTATCTCCCAGGAAATGTTTCCTATATGCGGAATGGATGAGAGCACGATGGACTATCTTTTGGCCTACATGGGATATCATTTTAAAAAGTATGAGATTGCTTCTAAATTCCTGGCAAATGTGCTGACTTCTTCTTCTGCAAGCCGGCGTTTGAAAGATATGGCTTTGGATTTAAAAGAAGATATTATCGCTCAGTTGAGAAAGTAGAGAGATAGTTCAGGCCGCTAAAACTCGTGCAGGCACGATGTCCCCGATTTATCCTGGCTGGCCGAACTGTAACAAGAACAAAATGTAAATCATTGTGTAGCATGAAAAGTGATTGGAGGCGTGAGACAATGAGAAAATATGCAAAATTTATCACAGCGGGGATGACAGTTGCGATGTTTGCAATGGTTTCTTTGACAGGTTGTGCAACCGAGGAAGAGAAAGAAGCCGCCAAACAGTATCAGGCAGAAGCAGAGAACTACAAAAAGGGAAACAGCTACAAGAAAGCATTAGAGGCTATGGAGAAAGCGTTGGAGCAGACGCCGAAAGATAAAGAGCTTCAGGAAGCAGTGGAAAAAACAAGAGAAGAATCAGAAAAAATGCAGCCATACAATGAGACGATGGAAGCAGCTATAAAAGCCATTGAGGCAGACGACGCCAAAGCCTTGGATGAACTGCAGGAGAGTGACGCAGGGAGAGAGTTGGCAGAGCTTGCAAAAGAGACAGGAAGTTATATCTATATGCCGGAGGGCGGAACAGACGGAAAAGGAATCGGATTTTATACTTTTACGGATTGCGACTGTGACCAGTGGTATTATGGAGATTACAGCCAGGGAAAAAGAGAGGGAAACGGAATCTGGTACTATGCCAGCAGCCGTACGGAAGATGGAAGTCTTTACAAAGAAGTCTATAATGGAGCCTGGAGCGGTGATGCTCCCAACGGAGAAGGCCATCAATTGGTTGTTCTGGGGGACAAAGTAGATACAGACCAGAATTTTCAGGTGAAAAACGGCCTGTTTTATGGGACTTACGACATCAAGGATAAGCTGGAGGACGGGACGGAAGTTAGTGGGAAGTACGAATTGAAAGATGGAAAATATGTGACTATCTCCGACGAAGAACTGGAGTCCAATAATTTTGTGGTACCTGAGGAAGCTCATCTGGCCATTGCCTTTTTGTATGACGAGGCGGGAGAGTTGAAGAGCTGTACCATGGTGTACGCAGAGGACGTCACAAAAGGCGTAAAACATTTCTATTAAATTGAGTTTTCATAATGATGCAATACCGCGCGCGAAGAATGCGTGCAACCCATTCTTTTTTAAAAGAGAGCCCAGATAATCACGTATCTGGGCTCTCTTTCTCACATACAGGCTCATGCAAGAATATATCTGACCTGCAGCGGGCACAGGTACAATGTCTGTCACTGCCTGAAATGCACGGAAATCTGTTATTTTTTCTCATTTTCTAGTTCAGCCATTTTCATGGCACGTACTTTCAGCGGAAGGCCAAACAAGGTGATAAATCCTTCTGCATCGTGGTGGTCGTACAAATCGCCGGTGGTGAAACTTGCCAGAGATTCACTGTACAGGGAATAGGGGGAAGTCGTTCCTGCTTTGATGATATTTCCTTTGTAAAGTTTGAATTTGACTTCTCCGGTGACGTATTTCTGAGTGGAGGTCACGAAAGCCTGCACTGCTTCACGCAGAGGTGTAAACCATTTGCCCTCATACACAATCTGGGCCATCCGGTTGCCCATATCTTTTTTTACTTCCATAGTGGCCCGGTCTAAAACCAGCTCTTCCAACTGCTGCTGAGCTTCCATCAGAATTGTTCCGCCAGGTGTCTCATAGACGCCGCGGGATTTCATGCCGACCACGCGGTTTTC
>JAAWLS010000289.1 GCA_022798035.1 Lachnospiraceae bacterium
TATCACAACAATATTACTGGAACGCTGATTTTGTGCGATGTAATGCGCAGCCACGGTGTGAAGAATATTATCTTCTCCTCCTCGGCAACTGTTTACGGAGACCCAGCGGTAATTCCTATTACAGAGGAATGCCCGAAGGGGACGATTACAAATCCGTATGGACAGACAAAGGGAATGTTAGAGCAGATTCTGACAGATTTCCATGTGGCAGATTCTGAGTGGAACGTGGTGCTGCTTCGTTACTTTAATCCCATTGGAGCTCATGAGAGCGGCATTATCGGCGAGGACCCGAAAGGAATTCCGAATAACCTGGTGCCTTACATTGCGCAGGTGGCAGTGGGCAAGCTGAAATGTCTCGGCGTGTTTGGAGACGATTACGACACACCGGACGGAACGGGCGTAAGGGATTATATTCACGTGGTTGATTTGGCAAAAGGCCATGTGAAGGCTTTGAAAAAAATCGAGGATAAATCCGGCGTTACCATCTACAATCTGGGAACCGGAAATGGATACAGCGTTCTCGATGTGGTGAAGGCATATGAGAAAGCCTGCGGAAAACCGATTCCTTACGAAATCAAACCCAGAAGAGCAGGTGATATTGCAACCTGCTATGCAGACGCTTCCAAGGCTAAGGAAGAACTGGGATGGGAGGCAGAGTTTGGGATTGACAGGATGTGTGAGGACTCCTGGAGATGGCAGAGCATGAATCCCGATGGCTACCGGAAGTAATAACCAATAAAGAGAATTTTGAAAGGGAGACATTTAAAAAGGGTGTTTCCCTTTTATTTTTCTAAATGAAATATGGCAGCTTTTCTAGCAAAAGTATTGAATAAAAAATTGGCGTACGGTACAATTATGATAGAAAAATTTGAAAGTGGGGAAAGCTGGAATTGTTTTAAGGGAGAATGGAGAAAGTCATGGAAATTACTTATAGAAAAGCAGAGCGGAGTGATATAGAAGCTGTCTGCCATCTGGTAAGCTGTGTCATAGCAGAGATGGAGCGTCAGAATATTTTTCAGTGGGACAGTCTCTATCCGGTACGGGAAGACTTTTTGGAAGATATCAAAAAGGGAGAGCTTTTTCTCGGACTGGAGGAAAATCAGCTTGTCACAATTTATACGCTAAATCAGGAATGCGACGAGGAGTATAAAGACGGAAACTGGAATTGTGCAGGGGGTGCGTTCTATGTGATTCACAGATTATGTGTACATCCGGATTATCAAAACCGAGGAATTGGAAAATCTACCCTGCATTATATTGAAAGTCAAGTGAAGGAAAAGTATGTAAATTCCATTCGGCTCGATGTATTTGAAGGGAATCCTTTTGCCCGGAAGCTGTACGGTAACTGCGGTTATCAGCAGGTAGGATATGTGGATTGGAGAAAGGGCAGGTTTCTTCTAATGGAAAAAGAGTTGTAAAATCAAG
The DNA here is from genome assembly GCA_022798035.1 of Lachnospiraceae bacterium. Taxonomy (GTDB): domain Bacteria; phylum Bacillota; class Clostridia; order Lachnospirales; family Lachnospiraceae; genus Petralouisia. Next base: position 1,426 of record JAAWLS010000289.1, read on the forward strand.
GGGCTGTTACAAAATAAGATAATTCCACAAGATGTAGTTACAACTGCACTAATATTTATACATATCTTGTGGGGAATTGCTATTTTGCAACAGCCTCCTGGTTTCCGTACCCACTTGCGGCATTCGTCAAATGAAATTGTTTTTCAGAATCTTCCGGCAGCGGCCAGTTTCTTTCGTTTGGCTAGATAACGCTTGGCGATTTCTTTTGTGTGTGGGTCACTGGTGTATCTCTTTAACGTTTCTTTGTCTACTTTCAGACGTAAATCCATCGTTTTCATAACGTCTGCAATGTGCAGGGTCTTTTGGAACCGGGCATCGGTGAAATCAATGCGCTGATTATTGGAAAATAGGATAACGACAGGCTGTGCATAGTTTTTCTGATTTTCCTCCACCACAATGCCCTTTTGCCCATCGGAAAAATCAACGCAGCATCCGCTTGGAAGGATATGAATGGACTGGGTGAGAGCCGTGACAAAAGGAGCTGGATAATAGTCCGGATATTCCCGCAGAAAACGCACGGCACGGATTTCCGACATAGGCTCTCTGTCCAGGCTCATGGAGGTTAATTCGTCAAACATACTGGCAGCATGGAGTACGTGGGTTCCATTTTTCCAGCGGATGTTTGCTGGCAGAGGAACCTTGACATTGTGCTCAAACCGGGTCATCTGCCCTACAATCTGGAGGGTAAGCTCCGGCAGTTTGTATTCATTGTAGTCGGGGTGAAGCATAGAATATCCTTTTTCCAAAAAACCGCGGATAAGCCGTCGTTCGTCTGCAGATAAAAGCCGTTCGCCTTTTTCGAGAACCTCATCCGGGACCAGCAAAAGGCCTATGTCGTGTAAGAGAGCGGCGCACACTACAGCCAGCTGTTCCGGGTAAGGATAATGCAGTTTGTGAACCATCATGGCGGCTAAAATAGCAGTATTTAAACTGTGTTTATACACATAATCTCCGTTGCTGCGCAGTGTTCTGGCGAAATTAATTTTATGCTCCAGGGAGCCGAAATTCCGGAGAATGGTCTGTGCAAGGGATATAACGTTTTGAGGAGCCATGCCGTTGGTGAGCAGAGTGAGGTCGTCTTTTAACTGAAAAGTGGAGACCGTAAGGAAACGCTCCAATTCAATGTCCTCTTCGCTGAGAGGCGGGACAGGCTCTGCCGGCTCTAAGATGTAGACGCCCCAGAGACCAAAATTTTCAATGCTTGCGATTCCCTGTTTCGTTAATTTTGTGTCGCGCTCAAAAAGCATGACGCCCATTTTATTGTAAATAGGCCGGGCAAGACGCATACCGGACTTTAATTGGCTGATTTTTATGTATCGCACAGAAACACCTCCGTATTTGAATCATTATCATTTCTCACATTACATTTATTATCGGATGGAATCGTTCATTGGCAAAGGCTGCCAGAAGAGAAAATTTTGTGGAAAATTGTAAATTTCTCTGTGCTGGAATGGAAAATAATGTGGTATAATATGCACTGAGGAGGGACCCGGCGAAGCTGGGAGGAGACCTGAGTGAGAAACGTGTCGTACTGCATAGCAATTATGGTATAATATCGAAAGATATTATACAGCCCGGAGCAAAGCGGAGTGGCATAGG
>JAAWLS010000290.1 GCA_022798035.1 Lachnospiraceae bacterium
TTTGTATATATGGGAGATGCCCGCTATAACATGGGAAATTCTCTGATGGTGACTTGCGCGAAACTGGGAATGGATTTTGTGGCATGTACCAGCAAAAATTATTTTCCAGATGCTGATTTAACTGCTTATTGCGAAAAAATTGCAGAGGAAACAGGCGGTTCTGTCACCTTGACAGAGAATGTGGAAGAGGGAACGAAGGATGCAGATGTAATTTACACGGATGTGTGGGTTTCTATGGGAGAACCGGAGGAGGTCTGGGAAAACCGAATCAGAGAACTGCTTCCTTACCAGGTAAACCAGAAAGTGATGGACAACGGGAAAGAGAGCGCTGTCTTTATGCACTGCCTGCCGGCCTTCCATGACCTGGAAACCACAATAGGCAGACAGATTCATGAGAAATTTGGCCTGACAGAAATGGAAGTGACAGACGAAGTGTTTGAGGGAAGCCAGTCTGTGGTGTTTGATGAGGCGGAAAATCGTATGCACAGCATCAAAGCCATTATGTATGCTGCTTTGAAATAGGATTTCGGCAGATTCACAGGACATCGGGTTTTGCCGGACTGGGGAGATAAATAGATAGGAACAGCAGGAAAATATCCGGATGGAGGCGGTTATGAGGACAAAAGTACTGCAGGCTCTGCGCCAGAAAGGAGCAGAAGAATACATTTCCGGTCAGGAGCTGTGCGAAAAGTTAGGAGTGTCGAGAACGGCAGTCTGGAAAGCAGTGAAACAGTTAAAGGAAAGGGGATATGAAATAGAAGCAGTTCAGAATAAAGGGTATCGATTGATATCGGTACCTGATATTTTGTCCAAAACAGAGTTGGAGAGCCGGCTGCACACAAAGTGGATGGGGCGTTCTGTTTACTATTTTGATGAGATTGACTCCACAAACGCGGAAGCAAAGCGGGCGGCGGAAGAGACAGAGGGAAATCAGGAACACGGCGCGGTGTTTGTGGCAGATATGCAGACTTTGGGCCGGGGAAGGCGGGGAAGAAGCTGGAATTCTCCTAGAGGAACAGGAATCTTTTTTACCGTATTGCTGAAACCAGACATCCATCCAGTCAATGCTCCTATGCTTACCTTGGTGAAAGCGCTGGCAGTATCAAAAGCGATTACAGATGTTACGGGACTGCAGGCCCAAATTAAATGGCCCAATGATATTGTAATAAATGGAAGAAAAACGGTGGGGATTCTCACGGAGATGAGCGCACAGGTGGATTATGTCAACCATATTGTGGTGGGAACCGGCATCAATGTACACCAGACAGAATTTCCGGAAGAAATCGCGCAGACTGCAACGTCTCTGGATTTGGAACTGCAGAGAGAAGGAAAAAAGAAGGAGATTTCCAGAGCGGAGCTGCTGGGCGTTGTTTTGGAAACATTTGAGCAGTACTATGAGATTTATCTGAAAACACAGGATTTGTCGGCTCTGATGGAGGAATACAATGCTCTGCTTGTCAACTGCGGCCGAAGAGTCCGGGTACTGGACCCTCTGGGGGAATTTGAGGGACAGGCTCTTGGGATTGATGACAGGGGAGAACTGCTGGTGGAGCGGGAGCAGGGTGTTGTAAAAGTTTCCTCAGGAGAAGTGTCTGTCCGGGGAATTTACGGATATGTTTGAGCTGCCTTTAGGGGACGAAAAGGGTTATCAGCTTATTGCAGATACAGGAGGTTCCTATGTATCAGGAAGAAATTATATTGTGCGGTTCCAGCGCCTACACAAAAAAATATTATTTGAATGAAGCCTTTGAAGCTCTTCCGGAGAGCATAAAGCATGAGCTGAAAATCATGTGTGTGCTGTATACAGAAGATATCGGAGGGGTTCTTACACTATTTTTTGATGAGGAGGGCAGTCTGCAGTTTCAGACAGCAGCTGACGAAGGAGACCTGCTCTACGATGATATTGGAAGCGTGCTGAAAGTAAAACAGCTTCAGCGGACGAAACAGGAATTGCTGGAATCACTGGAAATGTATTTTAAGGTATTTTTTCTGGGAGAAGAGCTCTCAGAAGAAGATTTGGAGGAATAGACGATGTTGTTAGTAGTTGATGTGGGAAATACCAATATTACCTTTGGAGTGTTTGACAAAGAGGCGCTGGCGGCAACCTTCCGCATGACCACAAAATTGCAGAGAACTTCCGATGAATACGGTATCTGTATCCGGGATTTGGTGTCTCACAATCGAATCCGGCCGGAAGAAATCAAGGATGTAATTATCGCCTCTGTGGTGCCTAATGCGATGCATTCTCTGCTGAGTTCTTTTATCAAATATTTTGACATTCATCCAGTGATTGTGGAACCGGGCATCAAGACAGGCATACGGATTGCCACTGAAAACCCCAGACAGCTGGGAGCAGACCGGATTGTGGATGCCGCCGCGGCCTATGAACTTTACGGAGGGCCGGTGTTTGTCATTGATTTTGGAACGGGAACCACTTATGATTTGGTGGATGAGACGGGAGCTTTTGTGTCAGGAGTCACTGCTCCTGGAATCCGGACCTCAGCCAAGGCTCTGTGGGAAGAAGCGGCAAAACTGCCGGAAATTGAAATCCGAAAACCAGGGAGCATTTTGGCCCGCGAAACTATCAGTAGTATGCAGGCAGGATTGATTTACGGGCAGATTGGCCAGACAGAGTATATTATCCGCCAGACCAAAAAAGAGAGCGGCTACAGTGATTTGAAAGTGGTAGCCACAGGAGGACTTGGCAAAATCATTGCAAATGAGACAGAGGAAATTGATATTTACGACCCTACATTGACGCTGCAGGGACTACGGTTGATTTATAACAAACAGAACCGCGGGAGACAGTGAGAAAAGAGATGGAAACATTAACAATCGGAAATGTAACGCTGGAAAATAATTTAATTCTGGCGCCAATGGCAGGAGTGTGCGACCTGCCATTTCGCCTGCTCTGCAAAGAACAGGGGGCAGGCCTGCTCTGTATGGAAATGGTAAGCGCAAAGGGTATTTATTAC
>JAAWLS010000291.1 GCA_022798035.1 Lachnospiraceae bacterium
AGTTCTGCCTGCTTTTCCAGAATCTGAAGCCGGAGAAGTTCTTCCACTGCCTGTTTCTTGGCTTGTTTCTCCTGCTGCTCCTTATGGCGCTGCTGTTCCCGCTCTATGGAAGTATACTGCATCAGCTCTTTTCGCTCTTCCTGCTGCTGCTTTCTGAGAAGCTTCAGTTTCTTCCATTTGCGGTACCAAATCCAGCCTCCTGCCATTCCCAGCAGGAAAAGAAAGCACAATAGCGCTTCCCCCACCATCCATCCGACTGGTGCTCCCTGGAAAATCGGATGTCTCACTCCAATCCAGGCACCTGCAAAAAGACTTCCGAGCGCCAGCAGGAATGACAAAATACATTTCAAACGATATCCCTGCTGCTGGCTCTGCTGTCGGATATCTCTGAGATACTCTGCCATCTGGTTTGTGTCATGCTCCGGCAGAATAATATCCTGCTGCTTTGAAAGAATCGTTTTCACACCTTCCTGCTGCTGTTTTTTCAGACTGTCTACATCTTTTCTCAGCAGCCTCTCTTCCACCTTTAGTCTCTCTTCTTCCTCTTTTCTCTCCGCTCCCTGCTCTTTATATTTCTGCTCTGCCAATTTCTGTCCGTCTTTCAATCGTTTCCGGGCCCCGGCCAAATCCACGCCGCCTTCTCCTCCCAGAGAGGCATTGACAAAATAATTCTGCAGGACATCCGCAAATTCTTTTTTCGTCTCCACAGCGGCCTGCCCAATACAGTAAGTATTTTCATAAGTTTCCTTTTTCATGCCTCCCAGCAGCATTTCCAAATCCCCATGCTCCACAGACAGCTCTTCTAAATCCTCTTCATTTATCAATTTTGCGGACTTCTCTTTGTGATAAAAATTCCGTTCCAGAAAAAAGGGCTTCCCGTCTATAGAAAACTTAAGGCCTCCGGCATAGTAAGAGCTGCTGTTCCACGGCTCATACTGGTGATAATTGTCATTTCTACCAGGTCTTCCTCTCTGCTTCTCTATGCCGAACAACATGCCTGTGATAAACTGCTGTAACGTGGATTTTCCTGCCTCATTCTCTCCATAGATAACATTAATACCTGGAAGAGGGCGGATATTGATGTTATGGAGCTTTCCAAAATTTTTTATCTGAATTTCTGTAATCTTCATTCTGCCAACAATGCCTCCACACCGTAATACAATGCTTTCTTTGTAATCTCATCCTGAGACATTTCCTCTAGTACCTGAATATACCGTCCTAAAATCTGCTGTCCGAACTGCTGCTTTAATTTTTCAAAATCATAATCCCGGCGGCAGAGGTTACTGGCCTTTGCCACTCGTTCCATCCGCTCGAACTCTCTTGTATCTATCTCTATATCCGGGTCGCAGAATCCCGTAAAAGTAATCCTAAAAATCTGGTAAGGTTTCGACTTCTTTATCTGCTCCAGCACAATCTCACGCAGCGCTCCCTTTGTGACTTCCCTGCTGACTTTCAGATTTAAAGAAATATACTCACAGTAGCGGAGAGGGCAAAATTGTACCTGACAGACATGCCCCTCCATCTCTCCCACAAAATAACCGTGTTCTCCGGTATCGTTACAGTCAATGGGCTGTAATGCTCCCGCCATCACCACTCTTCCTGATGAAAGTTCCATAGGTTTGTGAATATGCCCCATTGCCACATAGTCAAAAAAAGACTGCTCTAGGGTCTTTGTCTGAAATGGAATGTGTTTCTCGTCCCCGCCATGGGCCAGAAGAATATTACGGTAATCATCCCGGGGCACCTTTATCTCGTCGTACAGCCGCTCACGTATTTCCTTATGCCAGTAACTCAGTCCATACACACGGACGCCCAGCTCTTCTAATTCTACATAATCTATTTTCTCTTCTTTTAAGAAATGCACATTCTCTCCCCAGGGATATGTGCGGTAATAAGAATCCGGATGCAGATAATCATGATTTCCCGCTATCATGACAACCTGGCTTTTGGGAATTCTGGAAAACTGATAGCTCACCTCTTTCAACTCCCGCATTAACGGCTGTCTGTGAAACAAATCTCCGGCAATCAGAAGAAGCGGTATCTGCTCCTCCTTAACTCTCGTTATCACATCAGCAAAAGCTTTCCAACTGTGTTCTTCCCGTTCTTTTCCCCAGGATTTGCCTTTGTCCGGTTTTACCCCTAAATGTACGTCTGCGATGTGAATAAATTTCATAAACCTTTATCTCCTTATTGATATACAATATCCCGGACAACTTCTCCGGCAATGATAAGTCCTGCCACAGAAGGCACAAAGGCAGCGCTTCCGGGAATCACTTTCCCTGTCTCTTCCTCTCTCTGCTCCAGCGGATGAATCGGCTCCTCTTTGGAATACACAACTTTTAGTCCGGGAACTCCCCGCTTTTTCAATTCCCGGCGCATCACTCTGGCTAGAGGACAGACGGAAGTCTCATAGATATCTGCCACTTCAAACTGTGACGGCTGCAGTTTATTTCCGGCTCCCATGCTGGAAATAACAGGCGCCCCCGCTTCCTGTGCTTTCATCACAAGTTCAATCTTAGCCGTCACTGTGTCCACTGCGTCTACCACATAATCATATGTCCGAAAATCAAAACAATGTGCCGTCTCCGGCAGAAAAAAACAGTCATGGGTGACAACTTCTGCCCTGGGATTGATTTCCAAAATCCGTTCTCTCATCACCTGAGTCTTATATCTCCCTACTGTCCTGGTAGTGGCGATAATCTGTCGGTTGATGTTGGACACGCTGACGGTGTCTTTATCAATCAAATCCAATTTTCCCACTCCGCTCCTGGCCAGCGCTTCCACTGCATGACCGCCTACGCCTCCGATTCCAAACACTGCTACTCTGGCTTCTGCAAGCCTCTCAAGACCATCTTCCCCCAGGAGCAGTCCTGTCCGGATAAATTTTTCGTCCATTTTTTTCCTCATTCTGAATCTTAGTTATGTCCTATATTTCGAAACATTTCCTTTTTATTTTACAC
>JAAWLS010000292.1 GCA_022798035.1 Lachnospiraceae bacterium
TTTAACATCTCCCCGCGCCCGCCTTGGCGGCATATTTTCCGCCCTGACTGCGTTAAAAATCCTTGCAATCCGTCAGGATTCTGCACAGGCGCATCGAGCACCTGTGCAGAATAATCGTGCATGACCCCTCGATGGGGTCATTGCACGATATGGATTGCTGCGGCTTTTTGCCTTACAGGACAAAAAACCTATCTCGCCAATCCGCACACGCTGAGATATTAAACAGGCTCTAACGAAGAAAACTGCTCTCCGCCTAATGGCGGGAGCAGTTGTTCCATCTCCGGCAGAACGACAGGGGTCCGCTCAGAGCTGTTGTATTCGGTTTTTGTGTTTTGCAAAGTACCATCTCCTTCAGTTTGATTTATGAGCCTTCGCCGCAAATTGCCGTTCTACCCAATCCGGTTCTTGGCAAGCAACCTTGCTTGGCGCTGCGCCGTATGCTTTTCCTGGCTTGCTCGTTCAAACTGAAGTCATGGTAAACTTCCCCGAAAAGTATCTGATTGGGCGGTCATGTACTTTTAGCCCAGATGCAATAGCACCTGGGGTACAGCATAAACCTGTTATTAAAATCCAATCTCTTTCAAGAAAGCCTGTTAGAATAAAACCAAGTAAGACAATAATCCTGAATTTTACTACTGTGAAATATAGTATACCACCGGTAAAGAGATTTGTCAAGTAATTTATCCAGCGTTATCTTGATGCCATGTCGAACGGTGCATTGCTCTAAAATCTCTTTACATGTCACAGATTTACTTGTATAATAGAAGTGAAAAATGTCGAGAAGGCGTGGTGAATGTGATGAGAGTTCGTGGAGCATACATGACAATTAAAGAGTTTTTGTATACGTACAAAAAGGGATTTATCTATACTGATACAGGGAATAGCGAACAAGATGAATGGTGTCTTAAGGCTAATCGGAAACTTATAATACCAGACTATCAACGCGAGTACCGATGGGAGGAAAAACAATTATTAGAACTTTTAGATGATATCAGTAGTGGGAATTGCTATTTAGGGCAAATAGCAATATCTCATAATATTCATGAACCGGAAAAATACTATCTTGTAGATGGGCAACAGCGTATTACGTCTATAATTATACTTTTGACTGTTTTGTGTCGGCAGTTTTCTCGAGCAAATGATACCGATAATCTCAAAAATTTCGAATTGCATTTTAGCGAAAACAGCCCCAGTACCTCGAAAGCAGCGCGTCTTAACTTTGACGCAAATTGCTTTCAAAGGTTTCAACCCTTTATTTCACAGATTTATAATTTGAATACAAACGATGATGGATCCTTTAGATCAAGTGAATTCACCTCTCCCGAAAAGGACACATACAATCAAGCTGAACGGTATATTAATGCATGTTCGGTTTTTAACCAAGCTGTAGGAAAGCAGCTTGATTTAAGAGGTTCTTCCGCCAGAAAGTTAAGCTACGTCAAAGAGATCATTAATAAGATTTTAGGCACCCAAATATCCGTTGTACTTTTTGAGGGAGACAGTTCCTACGAAAGCGAAAAAGTTTTTTTGAACATTAATGAAAAAGGGCTGCGATTGGACAATGAAGATATTCTTAAAGCATACTATTTCCAGTCTATTACTGATAATAACGGTCCAGAAATATTAAAAACATGGACTCAATTGAAGGAAACTTTTTTTGGTTTCCAAGCGAGTCTCCAAAGTAGTAAGATTCCACTAGAAACGTTTGTTAATTACACTTTGCAAACGGAACTCCTAATGAAAGACCGCACTTTGAATTATGCAAAATTTGATGATGATTTAAGGTATAAGGAACAAGACGGGAAAAAACATATTTGTCAATTATTTACTGATACGGACTTGCGCAGGTCTATCGAATGGACGGCAGAGTTTTTTAAAGACATCAGTTTACTTTTAGGAATGGACGCAAATTCACCATTTTATAGAAAGTATTTTGGCTCCCATAATTCAACTACTCGCGAATTATTTAAGTTGCTTTTTAAGTCGGTGTGCTTTTCGGGTATGAAAATCATTTATATTGCTCTCATTAAATTTTGGTGGCTCCGAAAGCATAAAGGGGAGGGAATCACTTTAGAAGATTCTATACAACTATTCTCTTTCTATATATTTAGCAATGTTAGTGGGATTAAAAAGGAAAAGACACTTTTCAGCGATAATTTTATTTCTGCAAGAGATACGGAAGACGCTTATCTTAATCTTTACATCAGTGAGATTCAAATGCTCAGGGAGGCATTTTCCAAAGCAACAACTTTAAAGCAAGACCAAGAAAAATCCGAGTATTTATCGTTTAATATTCAGATATTTTATAACGAATTCCAATTTAGTTCGTCAAAAAGGCAATGGGAGCTTTCTGTATCAAATCAAGATTTTTTATCAAAGTATAGCTCTCATAGGGAAAAGTATATTAAAGACCATTTCTTAATCCAAAATGGAAAGTCTATTGTTTTGTTTGATGGCAGATCATTTCCTGTTAATCGAAACATGAGTTCTTTAAAAAAGCGCGCATACAATTTTATCTACCATGAAGATACATTTGAAAATCACGATTTTGTGACAAGACTCACAAGGATTTTTCCAAACGCAGACGAAGAGATGGCAGACAGTCCAGCATATGGTAAATATGAGAATGACTATTTTCGCTTTATCAAGGAAGAAATGAAACTGTTTTTTAAAGAGGGCAATACCTTGCCAACTTGGAAAGAGTCCATTGAAAAATACAAATCGCGTTTACCGGATGTCTTCCCACAAATTATTTCCCACATTCTAGTGGAACATATTTCCACATGGAATCACCAATTATGCAAATATTTTGAAAGCCAATTTCCGGACGAAATAAAGCACATGGCTCAGAATGAATGATAAGGTACAATAAGTTGCGCAAATAAAAAAGACAAGGTTTGCAGCCTTCTGGTAGAATGAAGTAGCGACACACTATTCAGAGAGGAGATAGCAAACC
>JAAWLS010000293.1 GCA_022798035.1 Lachnospiraceae bacterium
TGTGCCAAATGAAGGGCGCATAGCGGGCTATGTAACCTGAATTCATGCAGATTGAACTACTAATGTTCAATCTGATAGCGCAAATATCGCGCTAAGTGGAGGATGCTTGGCACTAAGGGGGTATCAGGTGCGAAGCCTGGTGGATTCCTTAGTGCAGATGGCGGGAATGAATTTTAAGACACGCTCTAGTACTCCATCCAGTCAGAAATTACTACAGTTGCTGCAGTTTTCTCAAACTTATGCTGCAATAAACGCATACATTGTTTTATAATTGTATGCTGAAAGTTGGTGTCTGCTTGAATAAAAAGGAAATTTTAATAAAAGTAATTGAAAATAACGGCGGCATTGCAAAAACTTCAGATTTTGCCGCTAATGGGATAAATAAATACGAAGTTGCGACTTTTTGCAAAAAAGGGGTTATTGAAAGGATTCGCAGAGGCTTTTATCAGCTTCCACAAAGTAGTAATACGACGGAAGAGCAGTTGATACGAGCGTTTCTTCCGCAGGGAGTTATTTGTGTGGAGTCCGCTTTGTTCCATTACGGATATAGTGATTTTTCTCCTCGTGAATGGTCGATTGCTGTGCCGAGAACAGCGATCCGTGCCGTAAAGAACGTAAAGAATATTAAAGAATTTTCAATGAAGGCATATTATTGTTCAATGTGTTCCTTGTATTCTTCTGTGCAAGCCATAGACAACTCCCCCTTTTCTTTACAAGTACATGATTTGTATTTATCTTTTAATTCATAGGGGCGATAACACTTAGCCTGTTGTGGTGTGGAGAGTGCTATTTTTCTATCTGTTCCTTGTCAATGATTCCGAAAAGAAGCATTTCCAAAAGCTCTTCCGCTTCAGCCAATGCGCTATGAAAGCCCTGATACCCCTCCGGCAGACAATATTGCCGTAAAGCACTCCAAAACACTTGATAAATGCTGTTTAAATACCGAATTGCTTTCTCCTGATTCAGATTTTCACGTAGTTTTGCCCGTGAAACAATCTGGCGCAGAAAACGGGCATTCTCCTCATGAATTGGTTCCCGGTATTTTTGGATTTGATCAGCAAGATGTCCAGGTGGATGAAATACTGCATTCTCAAAAATATGTTTTTCCCTGTCCCGTGTCTGAAAAAAGGACTCCCTCAACAAAAAAAAGCGTTTAAGCGATTCAAAAATCGGTTCATCTGGCGGAATGCTCATGTTCTCCACAAGATATTTCCAAAGTTCCTGAAAAATCCCAGAAACACAGCAAAGGAATAATTCGTCCTTATTGGAAAAATAATGATACATCATTCCCTTGGAAATTCCGTTGACAGCACATATCCTATCCATAGTGACCGCTTCAAAATCGGCATTTCCAAATTCATCTATTGCAGCCTGAATAATCGCCTGCCTGCTACGTTCCTGTCTTTCTTTTTGCTTCATTCTTCCGCCTCCTTGCCTGCTCTATGCAGTTCCCCTGCCCATTCAAATCCTTTCTTTGCCATAAATACAGCCATTATTTCATTGATTACGGCTGCTGCCGCTACAGTTCCCTGAACGATTTTAGCACTTTCAGGGTCAGGCTTCATCAAAACTGAAACCACAATTCCAGTAAAGACCAGTGAAACGCCCGAATGAGGAAGCAGCGTAAAACCCAGATATTTTTTTACTGTTGCAGGTGCATGGGTGAGGGCGGCTCCGAAATATGCGCCACTATACTTCCCAACTGCTCGTGCAATGATATAAACCGCCGTATATATGCCAGCTCCAAAAATCAAATGATAATCAAGAGGGGCAGCCAGATTCAATATCACGATAATCATGGAAAAACCTATCATTGGATTCATTACTTTCATCATGCCGTTTAACTGGTCTTCCGTGACCATATTTGCAAATACAGCAGAATAGGACATTCCAATCAGCATAAAGTTAAGAACCGGGGCTGGAAGCATGGCGTTAATCGCAAAGCCAATTCCTGCGGATACTAATAGCATTACCAGCATGATTGGCAATGCTGCCCCCGTCTTTTTTGTATGTTGAAGCATTTTCCCAGTAAGGAATCCTGTAGCGATTCCAACAAGCACCGGCAAAAATACCAGAAAGAGCACTACCGGAATGGGAATGCCGGTAGATGAGATGTGGGCAGAAACAAAAGCAATGACAAGAAAGAAAATCAATGCGCCTACCAAATCATCCAGTGCTGCCATTGGAATCAGTGTTTTCGTAACTGGGCCGTCTGTTTTCAAATCCCTGACCACCGATAAAGAGGGGGCTGGAGCTGTGGCAAGGGCAATCCCGCCGAATACAAAAGCGAGATACAACGGAACATTGGCAAACCAGAAAATAATACCAAACACAAAACTGACAACTAAAAAAGTCCCCAGAGATTCCGTAACCGTTGTAACCAAAATCTGCGCCCCGGCTTTTTTCATGCGTTTCCAGATTAATTCTGTCCCAATCATCAAGCCGAACACACTTTCTAAAATGCTTTCTAAAATTTCAAACCACTTTGCGTCCAAAACAGAATTTTCCAATAGATTTAAGGCATGTGGCCCTGCCACCATACCTATAATCAGCCATCCTAAAATGGAAGGCAGTTTTAGCTTAGAAATCAGCTTACCTGTAAGGAACGCAAACATAACAGTAACTAAAAGCCGTAAGATATCCATTACAATAGACATTTTCGTTTCTCCTTTATCTAAGATATAGACGATTCCGTCTGTTTTATAGTGTAGCACTTATAGACGATAGTGTCTATATTCTTTTTATTAATTATCTATTAATTCCAAAATAAGAAATGTATTGAGAGAGAGGGGTTCCGTAGTAGTCGGCATTGTGGTCTTTAGATTCTTTGGTTCGGAATAGTGTGGTGCTGGCGGTCTATCTCTTGTTTTCGGTTGCTTGCTTCTTTACCGTACATGAGCATTCGCGCCAGGGTTGTCGTTG
>JAAWLS010000001.1 GCA_022798035.1 Lachnospiraceae bacterium
ATCCCCTCCGCTTTGGCAATGGCAACCCAGAAGGTCAGCACCATGGCCTGCTATAATAAATATTTTTGTCATATTTTCTCCTTCCTGCCGAATTTACGGCATTAAAAAAGGACGTTGTTACACGTCCCCAATTTTTATATTTTTTTGTGTATAAAAATAAGACCTCATGGGTCTGCTCGAATTTGTTTCATTCAACGATTTCCTTTCTTTCCTACTACTGAACTAAATAGCAAATTAAGCTATACCACTTGGAGTTCGGGCAAAAAGATTCCATTTGGGAATGTAAATGGAAATAATTCGCTCTTTGTGGAACTAGTCAAATTGGGTAAAGTTGTATCATGTCAAATTGTTTGCACCATACAGACCACCGCTGCTAATACACCTTTTACGCTTAGTGAGATTACAATTCCAACAGGATATAGACCTGCGAGAAATGTATATGTGTCATATGCCGGCAATGCAGGTGCAAACATGAGTGGCACTGGAAGATGGGAGATTTGTACTGATGGCAGTTTAAAAATGATTGGAAGCACCGCAGTCTTTTCTGAACGCCACGCTTCTATCGCTTGGATTACAATCTAATTATAGGTTTATCCAGTAAACCAACATCCAAAAGCTTTTCTTTCAAGTACACCTTTGTGATTGGATGTAACTGTAACCCTTCCTGTGGTTTCAAATGCATACCTAGTACAGCCATGGTCTATTGAAAGCTCTGTGCCCGTAACATTGTATGCCGTAATAAAAAGACTCTGTGCTGGGCGATATGCGGCGGGAATAACACTATTTACCCCCTGATCATTCGTCGATAACGAACCACTCGCGATTATATTGCATATAACCAGCTTGCCTATTTTAGTTAAATAAAATGTACAGCTTAATCCATTAATGGTTTGGGTAACGGTTTGCGTAGATTTGCCATTTAATTCATTATAAGCCGCCTTTAATGCAAGCGAACCCGCTGGCTTTTTTGACTGTGTATTTGCAACCACATCTGATAAAGAATCAATTACGTTTGATGTAGCTACTTTGTTATTATTAAGCAAATACCCCTGATAAGCATCTAGCACAGAACCTCCCGATGAAGATGTTGATAAATTATTCGCAACCGAACGAAACGCAGAATCTTTCAAATCCGCAAACCATTTCATAATTTTTCCAAGCGAAACCGACAACCTCTCGCCATTGGAGAGATTGCTTCTTGCAGATGCTTGCGAAAACGAGTTTACCACATTACTTGCATTTCCATCTGTCGCAAGGCTGGCGTTTACCGCCGCATTAGTAGCATTGACCTGTGATGCCCCAAAATTACTCCCAACCTGTGTATAAGTGGTTGCATCTTCAAGAGATACCGTTCCATCACTGTTGTGTATCAACCGATACCGTCGCTTCCCTCCCATCGAAGTAGCAAGCACATCGTCTTTAAAATTTTCAGGTAACGTTGATTTTGCCATTATTTTATTCCTCCTTTTTTCTGACCCAATTTAAAAGGCAAGCGGTAAGTAACCGGCTCTGGTGTCGTGATTTTGACATCCACCGATATCTTATACGCTTGCCCTGTTTTTACTGTTTGCGGCGATATTACGACCTTCGTTATTGCAATTCCCATATTATCACCGCCTAATCTGTCACGCTTACCGATATGGTAAACAATGCACCTGTGCTAACCGGATTTGGAGAAATTACCGGATTACTAATGATGGGCGCCTTGTTGTCATATTTAACTGTCCGTGTTACTGTCGCTGTTCTCCCAACGCCGTCAGTCGCCACTACAACAATAGTGTTATATCCCTCAACCAAAGTTATGGATGTCGAAAATGAACCATCCGCATTTACCGTTACTCTGGTTGCTGCTCCGTTATTTAATTTCACTGTAACACTTGCAATTCCCGTGGTCGCATCGTTGGTTACGCCGGATACCGTAACCGTCTGCTGATTGGTAATCAGGTTATTTGCCGGACTCGATAGGGTGAGTGACGGCGGTATGGTATCTACCTTAAATGCGGTGCTTACCTGTGTCGCAGCATTTCCATCGTAATCCGATACATCAAATTTAATGGTATGCGAACCGTCTGTTAATGCAGTAGTTATCGCGTAAGAGCAATTATATCCGCCTGTAACCGCCGTCTTTGTGATATTTCCGGTTATCTTACTTCCGTTATCAATCGTCAACCCTATGGTGTTTGGATTGATTCCAGAACCTGTATCGCGCACCTGCCATGTCACGGTCATGGTGTTTACCGCTAATTGACTGCCGGTCGTCGGGTATGTAACTGCAATCGTCGGCTTTACCGTTTCTTTTACATACAGCCGCAACGCTGAACCCATGGTTGCGTCAGAGTCGTTTGCTGTTGCCGTATTCCCGGCGTCGTCAGTCGCCCTTACTGTTACCGGGTAATAATGCCCAGAGTTTACATGATATGATGTTGTTCCGGGCGCGTTGATTGTAGCCTCATATTTCCCTGTGCTGGAATTTAAGGTTAAATTATAGGTCTGACCATTAATAATCGCCTGCACTGTTTTTACCGCCATTATGCCCTCACCTCCCTCTTTCTGCCTAATGTGAACGGCAATCTCGACAATGCAATTTCCTGCCTATCCATCATGCTGTTAATACTAAGCGTCGCATTTTCAATTCGGTTGAGTTCGTCCCATTTAATAAAAACTCCATTTTCATAGAACGTCTGCTTTTCTCCATAATTCGTGTTGTATGTATTTTTATCAATCGTTTCAAGATTCCTCTCGAATTTATTAAATACATCTACTGGCCAATACCCTGTAAATACCGTAATATCCGCCCCCATATCTTCAATTTGAAAAGGCTTTATCAATAGAACCGCTCTCTCGTGCAGATATCTAAGATTATTCTTAATCCGGTTATAATCCCACCAGTTAAATCGGTCAGTCGGCTTCCAGTTGACTTTTGGAGTCTGCCAGATAATTGCCGATAGAATCAACCTGGTATCCATAGAATAATCTAATACCGTTACATTTCCGGAATCATCTTCCGCCGTAACTGTAATGCCGTATTCTCCCGATTGTTGTGGTGCCCTCAATTCCCCGGAATACAAATCATCTGCAATATTATTCAAATTTCCTGCGTCGCTTACTAAGCTTGCGGTTACTCTTTTTACCGACATCTATATCACCACCGCCCTTGATTTAATATTCCCGCTCCATGCGCCATTGAAGGAAAGGCTGTTTTCATATGCTCGTATCGTAGTTTTTCTACCATCCTTCAATTCCAGATAGAAAAGGTCGTTTGCATCTACCCTTGGGTCGCCCCGCCAGTCGAATTGATACTCCAACTCTCCCAAATAGTAGGAAGACAGCCATTCTTCCAAATCTATTGCATGTTGCATGGTGCTTACAAGAGGGTTTCCCCAAACAACATCTGTCCCCCTCTGGTTGTAGTTCTTTGTATATGGATTTTCATCTACCGTGTACTCCTTCCCATTGATAATCAACCGAACCGTCATTTCCGTGGCGACTCCCAAAAACTGTACCTTCGCAAAATAATTGCTACTATCTACAATCGTCGCTTTGATATTTTCGTTGTTTTCTATCTTCGCAGACAAATGATAGGACGGCTCTCGAAAATATACGATATGAGTTGTATTTATAGTGGACACATCCACATCCTCAGATACAAGCTCGATATCTTCGACTTGCGGCCGAGAGTAGATACTTCTCACAATCTTCATATCCCTCAATTTTTCCATCCTTATTGCTGTCGGATTGCTTTTTAAATCATGTATTTTTGATATGGTATAATTCGTAACGTTTCCAATTCCAATACAATCTACAAATACCCTGCTATCCGGGTATCCTTTCGTAAATTGAATCACCATCTTATCAAACATTTCAAATCTTCTGTGCGTTTCATAGGTTAGGCTTGTAGGGTGTATTGTAATGGTTTCCACTGGCACTTCTTCATAATAGGTATTGATTACAAATTCGCCCGGTTTTACATTCCGAAAATCAATCTTAAATCCATAAGAAACAAATCCGGCCGATAAATGGATTGTGATTTCTGGCATATCTCCCGTCCAATACCCGTTATCTTCGTCTAGGTACTTTTCGTCTGTCCCTATCCGGAAACCAAGCCTTCTTGACATTGTTCCAACTTCCGTACCAATCCACATGCTTTCGCTGATATATCCGGTATACAAATAATTCTGTCCTTTTGGCATAAAAAAGACGCTTCCATCCACAGTCGTAAAATTATTGCTTGCAACTGCGTAAGCGTCCTTTGTTTTATCCTCTAATACATTTTCGATATGGCTATATTCCGTCTCCCCGTTTGATTCCACCTCCATATCTGGCACAAAAGAGGCTTGCAGATGTATTCTGCCGTCCCGGTCGTCATACAAGGCGCACCGTCCGGCATTGGCGATTATCTGCAACGCCTCAGAATGTTTGACCGCCGGCATTGGATTCTGCACAACAACATCTTTTAAATATGGGTCAAGATAGTATTGTTCGCTTTCAAATCCGGCGTCCGTTAATACGTCAGCAGCTAAATCATACAAAGAAATTCCTTGCTCTCGGTAAAGTCCCTTATAATAGGTTCCTTCCATGGAGTCAAATAAGTCTGTGCAGATAAATTGTACCTGTATGTCGTTTGCACTCCACCCCTTAAGATAAGTTAATGTTTCCGGCAGCCATTCAATTATTCCATTTCCCATGACATCATATCCAAAAGTTATCCTTACTTCCTGCCCTAATTCGAGATAAGATAATGCGCTGTTTGGATTGTCCGGGTTGTAATAAGAGTCTTGGTTGTCAAGAATAATTTCCACATCTTTACTTGGAAGACTCTCTGCCGTAGGTGATACAAATTCGTTTAAAGTATAAGAAATTGTCTCTACATTGCTGAACGAATCCACGATTCCAAAATTAATCTTGTTAATTCTAAGCCTTCCCTCTCCATTTACCATGGATACCGCCTTAATAATAATATAAGACGTTCCATCGAATATATCTTCCGTTACAAAAAGCCGTTTATCATTGGTGTAGTTATATTTAACCGACTCATTTTCAATAGTAAATACTGTCGGGTAATACTCCCCAAAATCAATCGTAAGCCCTTTGATATCCAGTCCAGTGTGACCGTCAAACGTGATATAAATTTGACCAATCAGTGCATTATTAACAAATCCATTGTTATATAGGTTTAATCCAGATTCCTTTCTTGGTAAAAAGTACATACTTCCATCAACCTTTGAGAAATCTTGCTCTGCCGTAGCGTAAACTCGTGTAACAGGTTGGTCGGTAAAAGGTTTAAATGCGTCCGAAAAGTACGTGAGAGAATTTTGCCCATTGTATATAGTGGCATTTCTTTGCGCCTCAGAGTTAATAATACCTATTGTCCCTCGGATATAACCTCGATTTCGGTATGGGTCTTCCATGCTCTTTATATATTCATCACTTGCCGGCTGCATATCATCACCTCGCCATCTTTACTCCCATCCTGCGTCGATTAAATTAAACGCACAATTCTCATACATAATTATTTTATGGTTATTAGGGTTTGCAAATAGTGGTTTTGCGGTTCTGTCTCCCGGATACATATAAATAGTAACTGGGTTTCCTGTTCGGTAATCCTCAAATGTAACTGGTACATAAAACGGCTCTACTGCCCGCAACATCATTTGCCATGTTTCAGGCTTGAGCCCTACCCATTCCATACTATCCAGTTTGTACAAATCCCTTCCGACACGTTGTCCGATTACCGCATTATTCGCATTTCTTCCCGCATTTACAGTTGTGGAAATCGTGTAGGTAAAACCATATCTAGGACAAGGAAAATCATATCCATTTACATTTAAAAATGCTGATAATGCCATAGTGCCAACTCCTCAAAAATAAGCATAAAAAGAACATCCACCAGGAATAGTAGATGTCCCTTAGATTTTTATAAATTTATCCACAAATTCTATTCAAAGATTTGTTCATCACAAATTCCTTTATCTCGCCATAGCCCCATCCATAACCCATTAGGGAACTGACAAGCATTTCTGCATTTTGGATTTTTCTCAAATCTTCCTCGTCGAACAAATCCCTTAAATTGTCTTTCTTTTTCAATCCATTCTCATCTCTGAATTGCTTTGCTGACTTTCCAAACAAGGAACGGTAAACTAAATCTGTGTAGGTCGGGTATGCCATGTTGTGCATACGTTCGTTTTCTCCCGATTGTTTTATTGCACTTGTCAGGGCATTTCTAACCGCAATGCCTTTGGCGCGTTCAACCTCCGTCTTGTGCTTTTGTTCTGCAATTCTAACAAGTGCTTGTTCACAACCTATGAAATAATTTCTTGCCTGCTCGCCACGCTCTGATTTTGTTGCCATTGAAATTCTTTTGGCAAGTGAAGCAGTTATTTTGTAGTCCTCTGTCGGTCTGCCTCCTTTATTTGAGGTTTTCGCCTTTAATGGTGAAAACTCATTTTCATCTGCGAATGGGTTTTCCGTTATGTTTTCTTTTGCCCATCTCGCATAATGAGCCGGATTCAACTCTAACCAATCATACAACTTCTTTGCTGTAGTAAACCCGTTATCATCAATCTGTAACGCAATCTCAATCGGTGTTTTCAGTTTTTCTTCTGCTTCATTCGTACTTCTCCCCATAAGGGCTTCATCGGTAGTAATAGGTCTTTTTACGTTTCCCATAGGCTTATACCTCCCGAATTTTAATAGAATTGCAGAGCCTACCACTTATGGCAGCCCTGCACCGTCCAATTCGTAACCAGCCGCTTCACTGGTCGAGGCTGTTCCGTTTGACTGCTCAATTTTGCGCAGTCGGTGGCCAGTATCATCACTGGCAGTAATCTATATAAAGTCTATAGATTGCATAAGATGTGTTTTACCTATCATAAACTACATGTCGCCTATAAGCAGAGTATTAAATGTGTGGAAAAATTCCTCCTAAGTACTTCATTCGTAGCAAAACCCGCAAAGCCCTAAATCCTATTGAGCCTTACGGGTTAATTTCCGTAATATTAAAAACTTCTAAGTTATTATCTTGAAAAAGCGTACCCCATTCTTGTACTTCCTCTCCGGTATGATTCCACGATATCCCTGTCTCCTATCCTTACAGACATATCTTTCTCCGCTGTTTTCTTCGTGTTGTCCGCTATATCCCTCAAGTATGGCGACATTTCTCTCATTGCCCTCATAAATCCTCGGTACGACGCTTCTTCGATTCCTTCCTCTATCTGGTAGTTATTCGCCACCGCTGTTTTCCCGTTGGCAAACTGCCCGACAACCTCATTATGGTTTGCATAGAACAATCCATCTTCCGGAAAACCTCCAACTTGATACTTTGGTATCAAATCCGAAATGCGGATTGCGCCGATACCCGTTGCATACCCCTTGTACCCTCTGGCCGTCCAGCCATTGTACAGACTTCCATATCTCGAAACCGTATATCGAATTGCCGCAATCATATTAGACAGCGGGTCATAGATATTTTTATCGTATGGAGACAACGCCCATGTGCGGAACGTCGGGTCAATCACCTGCATAAGTCCTTTTGACGGCGTTCCTCTTTTGGCATTAATATCCCAGTTATTGATTGCGTTTGGATTTCCGCCGGATTCATGTTGCATTTGCATAAGCAATGCATTTACATTGGAATCCGAAAGCTGACCGGTTATGCGCAACGCATGTGTCGCCAACTGCCTCCATTGCTCTACTCCGGCAGAGGCATTATAGCTTACCTCTGGTACAATATCATCAAATATTCCCTTGATATAATCAGAAACGTTGTTAAATACCTTGCTTATTGCGCCGGAAGCTATGTCTCCATATATGCCAGACCATCCAGACATGTTCACAAACTTATCCAAGGCGATTTTCAAAATCTCGCTCGGCTTCGTCAGGTAATCCATCACATTTCCGGTGAAGTTCTTGATTGCCTCCCATGCGCCACTTAGGAAGTCCCCGATACCACCCGCAAAATGAGGCATACCGTTCATAAATGCCTTGGTCTGCTTGGCGGGCATAATCTTCGTCCCCTTCTCCATCGGTAAGACTACGTTTCTTCCCTCTGGTATAAACGGTTTTCCATGTGGCGGGACAATTAATTCTTTGTATACAGAACCTTTTTGGTCGTTCACAACTCCTATGGTATCCCGTGGAAGTCCGTTGGTTCCAGACGCAAACTTTGGTGCTTTCCATGTTTCCAATCTCGTTCCAGAACCCACTTTTTCGAGAATCCAGTTTATGCCTTTTATAACTCCGTTTACAGCTTTTTCGATTGGACCTATAATCTTCCTAGCAATTCCATTAAAGTATCCTCCAATTCCATCCCAAATCCTTGTCACAGCGTTATACGCACCACGGAAAGCGTCGTCAAAAAAGGTTTTTACGTCCTTGAATACATTTTTTACTGCCGCCCACTTCTCTTGGAACCATGTGTTAATAGTATTAAACGCCGCTTTTACCGCATTAAATCCCGATTGGAATTTCTCGCTAAAGAACTGCCTAACGTCTCGAAATACGTTCTTCACAGCGTTCCACTTGTCTTGAAACCACGTATTAATAAAAGAAAACGCCGTTTTCACAGCGTTGTAGGCATTTATAAAGGTTTCGGAGAAAAATTGAACCGTTGGAGAAAATACTGATTTTACAGCTTTCCATTTTTCGTCGAACCAAGTATTCACAGTTGAGAAAACGGTTTTTATGGCGTTGTAGGCATTGGTGAAGGTGTCCGAGAAAAACTTCCCAACTGGTGCAAACACATTCTTTATCTTCTCCCAAAGGTCGCTAAAGAACGAGATTGTATTTCCTAGCATTTCCGATATCCCATTAAGCAATCCCTTCATAATGTATCCGCCTTGCTCTGCCATGACAGTTGACGGGGAGTGAATGCCAAAAGCTTCTTTAAATCCACTAATAAATCCGTCGCAAAAATCTTCGATGCCATCTTTTATGGATTCCCATGCATTTTGTATTCCCTCCCACAATCCAGATATTATATTTCTTCCAATTTCAAGCATTTTATCCGGAAGCTCTTTGAAAAAATTAATGATATTATTGGCTATTTCTGGAACTTTTTCTGTTATAAATGAAATTGCATTTTCTCCCCACTCTCTCATTTTTTCAATCACAAGTCCAAAAATGTCCCCTATTTTTTTCGGAAGTTCAGAAAACCAATTTGCAATATTCCCTATAATTTCTGGTATCTTTTCTATAAGAAAACTCGCCGTATCTGCAACCCATTTCACAAAACTTCCAAGCGCAAACCCAAGCCAATAACCAATCTTCCCTGGTAATTCCGATATAAAATTCGTAATTGATTGAACTAATTCTAGGAATCTTTCTGGAATGCTTTGCAAAAATGGAAGTACTGTTCCTTCCCACCATGAAGGGATAGTCTCTGTAAAAAACGAAACTATAGCATCCCAATTATCACGTATCAACACTACAATAGTGGAAACTGTAGCGACAATTCCAGCTACAACCCCTGCCACTAACGCTGGCGCACCGAGTATAATTGCGCCAACTGCTGTAAGAGCAACCCCAACTACCATCAAAATTTCATTCAGCCAACTAAACCCATTTTTTAGCATCGAAAAGAAATTTGTTATAGCTAATAACGCTCCGCCAACAGTTGATACAATCCCTGCTACTGTTGTTGCAACACCTCCAAAAGCGGCTGTTAATGCTTCATTTACTGTTAGTCCCGAAAAAATCCCTTCTATCGCCAAGCCTATATTCGCTCCCAAAGTCGAAATAGAGCTTAATAACCCAGTTTTTAAGGCAGTTCCGATTCCCGCATTTGCCGCAATCTCTACGCCTAGTTTGGAGGCTATTGCTTGCGCTATTTTCCGAGACAATGTTGTTCCAATAAATGACAATGCACTACTTGCTAAGTGTAATCCCAATATTTTCTTGATTGTTAATGCGCTAATAATTATTGCGACCGTTTCTAAATCAATATTTTCAAGAAATTCTTTTGCGCCGTCCCAAACTCCTTTCCAATTTATGTTGGCAATTGCAGTTTTTACAGTTCCCCATAATCCTTGCACCCACACATTCAACGTTTTTGCTACTGACGCAAAGTCAAACGTATTGAAAAACTCGTTGATTCCGGTTGCAATAGATAGTCCAAATTCCTTCCAGTTAAATGTTTCTCCAAAGGATAAAGCGGCGTACACCGCCGTATTTAATGCCCCCGCAATCGTTCGCCCGACTGCGCCAAACAAATCCGGCGAAATAAGACCATTTAGGAAGTCCGCCAGTCCTTTTCCGAAGTTCCTTGCAGTATCGTAAACCTTATTCCAGTCAATGCTGTTCATGGCTTTGGTCAGCGTATCCCCGATATATTCGCCGAGTTTATACAGCGTGTCAAGACTGCTCTCATATGCCTTAAGCATATTGTCTGTCGCAAACATATTGGTGGTTAATCCACCTTCGCCTGCGCCTAAATCTCCAAGTCCTCCGCCGCCTCCGCTTGGTTTTGCAGAAGAACCTCCTCCGCTTCCGGTATCGTCGTCTGGGGCGTTGATATTCAGTTCGTCGATTCCAAGCACGACATCTTTCAGCTTTTTGGCGTTTTTAGCGGCGTCTTTGTACCCGTCCGAAGCGTCTCCTGCTCCGCTCGCCAAATCATCCGTATATCCCGCCGATTCTCCTAAATCATCCGTCAGACCTCCGGCTGATATCTCAAACTTCCAGCCAAAGATTGCCCCAAGTGAATTGAGGACGGTTTCAGAAAAAGCGATTACTTTCCCCATGACAGTGTTAAGCGTCTGAATGAATGGCTTAAATGCGGCAATTAATCCTGTTCCGACGATTGAACTAAATGCCTTGAATTGTTCTGTTAGTATTCTGATTTGATTTGCCCATGTACCGCTTGTTCTGGCAAAATCCCCAGCCGCCGCACCAGTATTTTCAATCACATACTGATACCGCAACATAACCTTTTCCGCCTGGGACATAGACTGCATATCTGCGTCAATGCCTCGCTTTAATGCCCATTCCTGCAAAGTGGCTTGTGTTAAATCAATTCCATATCTTCTTACATTTATACCCTCGGTTTCCCGATATTTATTAGGGGATTAGACTATCTCACAACCCCATAAGGGTTTCCGATACTTCGAGTGGTGCTAATCTCCACCCTACTCCCATGAAGGGATAGTCGTTACACCTTCCATAACAAAAAGATCACTCTAAACGAGTGACCTTTTTAGGCTCGGCACGATGTTGTCATGTTTATATTTCCACACATACCCATATGCGGATTTTGATTTACCTCTTAAGTTCTGTGTTATGTTTGTTCTGCAATGAAAACCGTTCTCTCTAGCCGCCTCTGCGACGCTTTTATATTCTCTAACAACATTTCCTTTAAGGTCATATTGAATTATTGCTCTTGCTGTTTTGTCTTTATCTACATCATAAATAAACGAATTTTTTCTATGCACAATTTTCTTTTCAGTTACATATTCCCAAATAAACCCGCCGGATGTTTTTCTTTGTTTTTTGGCAACAGCAGATATTCTAGCTACGCTTACTCCAGTTGCTTTTGAAGCCTCCGTCATTGTAGGATATTCTGCAATAAGATTTTGTTCTAAGTCATATTGCCTTACCGCTTGTGCCCTGCAATTATTTGCACCCGAATGCGATTGGATATATTTTTCAGACTTCCATGTTTGTTTTGCTATTTCTGATTGCCTAGCAATATATTCTTTGGTTGTATTTGCCTTTTTGCACCGAATTGATTGACTTTTACGAAAATCATCATTACTCCTAGATTCTATAGATTTCTTTTGAAACATCTTTCCTTCTTCTGTTTTAAAAAAATCTTTCATTTTATCAGACTGATTAATTTTTATTTCTGGATGTTTTTCGTAATATCTCTTTATGCTTTCGCTCATCTTTCTTTTTGTTTCATCGGTTCGTTTCTTCCCTTTTGAACTCGGAGGAAGATGACCACCTTCTTGAATATTTATTAATGGATGTCCAGATTTTCTATAATGCGCAATCATTTCTTTTTCATATCTAAATGCTTCTTCTTCCGTTAATTCCTTTTTAAGAATTTTAGAATTGCATTTACACGAATTAATAATTCCAACCAATCGTTTGTTGTCTCTCTTTTTTGAACGGTATCTATATTTACTCCCCTTTCCTATATAAAATATTTTTTCAGTATCTTCATAATACCAAGCATAAACATAATACTTCCTTGTCAAATCAAACTCCATAACAATCACACTCCTTATGTAATTATTGTACCTTAGTTTGACCTGTAATAAAAGGTAAATTTATATAAATTTAGATTTTCATCGTTAGCAAGTGGAAAACCACTCACACCGCTTTTGCATGCGTTCTTCGGATTATTCGAGATACATTTCTGTATCAAGCCGCTAATTTTAACGGTTCTGTTTCGCCAGTAAATATGGACTGTAAACTCGTTGCCACTTCTTTTTGCGATACGTTATAAAAAGAAGCCATGTCTGCCGCAAGCTTGGTAAGCTCCACGGACATATCGGACATCTTACTTTGCGAAAATCCTATCGCCACTCCCATAGCCTGGAATCTTCCCGCCATCGTCTTTGCGGTCAGTTCAGACATACCAAAATCTGCGATAGATACCTTGGCTAAATCCTCTATTTTATTTTTGAAATCCCCGAATGTCACATCAACGACATTTTGAACCTCCGTCAAATCAGAGGATATTTCCATCGCCTGTTTTCCGAAACTGATAAGTTCAAACGCCCCAACAAATGGTGCGACAGAGCGAAATAAGTTTCGGAAGTTATTCTGCATTCCGCTTAATGCACCTTTCACTTTGCTGGAAGACATAACGGCATTAGTCGATAGGTTTTTAAAAGACTTCGACAATGAATCTGCCGCCCTCCCGCCGCTTGCCCCTGTTTTTGCAAAATTCGCAAGGGCATTTGTCATTTGAATCGTATTTTGGCTTACCTTTGGAGCCTTAGACATCGCATTTATAAAACTGTTCAGTTCTGTGGTAAGTTTCGGAAGGTTTTTAGAAGCGTTTCCAGCCGATTTACCTCCGAGTTTTGATATGGAACCAATTAAGTTTGATAGATTCGTTGTATCAAAACTCAATGTTCCAATATTGTTCATCTGCCTAACAAAATTTTGTACTTGCGCTGAAATAACCGGCAGATTTTTCGCCGCATTTCCAGTGGATTTATTTCCAAGTTTTGATATGGCGTTTGAAATGTTGTTGATTCCGCTTGTATCAACTCCTTGCGCCGCTTTTACCCCTTCCGAAAGGCTTTTCATGGCGTTTGATATACCGTAAAAAGAATTTGTATCTAATCCGTCAAATTTTTTTAATGCATTTGCAAGAGAAGATAGTTCCGTTGATTTCGCTTTCTTAAATCCCGTTGCAGCGTCTGATAAACTTCTGATTCCAGACGATATGTTCTTTAATTTTGAGACATCCACGGATTTTACGGAATTTGCAAGAATATCCAATTTGCCAGAAAGATTTTCTATTGCCCCATCTGCGCTTTTTGCACTTGCTGATATATCTATGGATAAGCTGTCTATCGTTGGCACCCTTCCACCTCCTTTCTTTCAAAAGAAAAAGAGGCGGTTTTTCACTACCTCTTAATACATCACACCTTCTAATGATTTATCTCAAAATTCGTTTTCATAGCCTGCAATTTTGCTACAAATAATTCACGCTGTTTTTGAATTTCGTTTTCTGTCATAGGTTTATTTTTTTCTTCCAATTCTTGCAGTAATGGTTTCTTTATGTACTTTGACTTCGCTTTTCTTCCTGCAAGGCAATGTTCTACTGCCACTGATACCGCTGACAGTGTATATTGCCCTTGTATCCATGCAAGATAGTCTTTTTCTTTCAGTTCTTCCTTATGTGCTTTAAGATATGGCTCCATGTCCGCAGGACATGACCAGTCAATGTCATCTACTGACAATCCATATCCTTTTGTCGCGACCATCAACTGCGGTCGCACTTCCTCGCAGTAGATTTCCCATGTTAATTCTCGCTCTGTACTACTTCCAGTATCGGTTGAACTGTTTCTTCTATTTCTTCCGCCTTCTTCTGCTCCTTCTGGAATAGGCTTCTCAAAAAAGAATCTTCCAGCAATGCCTCCTGAATCTGGTTGAAGAATTCCATAACGTCTGCTCCATCGCTGTCCATGTATTCTTCAACAAGTGAAAATGCCTTGTCAAGCTGTTCTTCCTTGCCTTCTCCTGTATCGCAGTTGTATTTGAATTCCGGGTGGTGTACCTGCAAGCCGACAAGAACTGCTTCCGGCAGAAACAGGAGCAAATCTTCAACTTTCTCAAAATACGCTTCCTTGTCTCCGTTTGATAAATCCGCAAATTTTACATATTTTGAAATAATTCGTTCTTTCAGCGTGGGTTTGTATGCAAACTTGATGCTGTACTCTTTTTCTCCGATTTTTAATTTCATATTTTATTTTCCTTTTCCTTTCTTTAAAAAGATGTTGTTGCTGAGAAGGCCACTTTTTCTTCCATGCCTTTGTATTCTTCAATGGTAAGTGTCATTTCAACCACCAGAAGCTCATTCTGACCAAATTCCGGTTGTGGTATTGCTGTAGGTGGCTGCGCTACAACAAAAAACGCTTCTTCAAATCCTGGAACGATTGTTTCAAACCACATTCTCTTTCCGGTTCCTTCCAGCCCTGTATAATCAGAAATGACTTCTTTCCATTCTGCATTGGTTTCCGGTGTAAAGTTTACTCCAACAGGGAACGATCCCCCCGTGTCTGCCCTGCCTCGCACATATCTGTTTACAAAATCCTCTAATGCGCTTGCGTCAATCTGTTCATTTTCAATCGTGATTCCTCCAATTGAGTTTATTCTGTGCAACTGTGTAAATGCTGTTGGCTTCGTTCCGGCCGTTGTTTCCACTCCATAGCCAAATGTGATTCCTAATGCGGAAATTCCTGCTTCCATGTTTATTCCTCCTTAAAAATTTGCATAAAAATAAGAGCATTTCTGCTCTCTGTTTCTGTTACAATATGTCTCCGTCACCTATAACTCTTTTGTATCTTGCGGTGGTGATATATACATCCCCGCTGTTATTGTGCATTGGCATAGGCATTGGTTTAAAACTCATGCTTTTCATTATCCTCAAAACCTCTCTTGCCACCTCGTCTGTTCTGCTGTTGTTTTGATTATCGGAAACATCAACTTGGAACGCCGCATTAACTCCTGGTATCGACGTTCCTTCCAAATCTGAACCTACTTCCTGCGAATCAATCATGTGTATGTACACCGTCGGGAACTTAGGTTTTGTTGATGACCTGTCGCTTGTGGTAAAATTTAGGTCTTTGTATTTCGCTTTTATCTTTGTGGAAAACTTCGCTTTTATCAGCGAAAACACTTGTGTTTCTATGCTGTCAAGAATATTTAATCACCTGCCTCAATCTTATATTTGCAGTTTTCAGACAAAAATTCTTTTATTTTTTCATATCCCCAGCCGCACCCGATAAGGCTTGAAACCAGCATTTCCATGCTCTGTACCTGCGCCAAGGCATTTCCGGTAAAATAATCCCTTAAATTTTCTCTCGCCTTTACGCCGCATTCCTGTTCAAGTTCTTTTGCAGTTTTTCCAAACAAAGTTCGGTAAATCAGATTTGTATAATTTGGATATGCAAACCGCTTGTGCGGACTGTCTGCAATTTTCATTTTGATTGTGTCGGCGAGGATGTGCCGGATAACAACGCCCTTGTCGCGTTCAATCTGCCATTGCTGTCGTTCAGTGTAAATGCGCTTTAATTCGTTTTCCATTGCGTTAAACGCGTTGATGTAGTCCTCTTTGAACTTCATTGCTTCTTTTCCGGTATACCCCATAGCCAACAAGGTGAACCCATCCCTTGTCACTTCATACATTGGTAATGTCTTGCCTTGTGTGGACTTATAAGAGGACAATCCAAAATTGGATTCTCTAAATGTATCGCTACATTCCATATCCCGAATATCTCTAAGGACATGGGCGTGTTCCTTGCCGAACTTTTCAGCAATTTTAAGGCTTGTTGTGATAAGCCTTTCTTCGTTTCTTTTTCCAATAATTTCTACTAACATAAATTCATGCCTCCTGATGATTTATTTTGTTAAATAAAAAAAAGAGAGACTTCCCTCTCACTTTCCAAAAACCTGTTTAGCAATTTTGACTACATTCTCTGCAATTTCTAAACTTGCCTTATAAACTGGCATTGTTGCTTCAACGCCATGCGTAAGTATTAATTCCCCACTGTCTGCGTAATACCCCCAAACTTTCTGCACTCCATGACCTTTCCCATATGAACCGATAACATATCCAAATTCTTCTCCTTTTGGGTGTGGGCTTGTTCCTGCTGAACCGTTGTAATAAACACCAGCCCCGAACTCTATAAAAAGAAGTTCTGCGCCTTCAACAATTAAATCTGCCCTTGCATAATTCTCAAAAGTATTGATTTTTACATGGGTATAATGTTGTGGGTCTGCACCGCTTTGTATTCCTTTTTCATCTACGGTAAATGCGGCTTTTGCCATGTTTTCATCAATGACTGGTATACCTGCCTCGGCAAGCCTTTTTGTGAGCAATTCGCATTTGTAGGTTAGGCTATCACGATATTTCTCTAATTCGCGCTGTAGTTGTCGGATTGACGAAACAGACAGGTCGGATTTAAGCGTTTTCTTTGCCATTTTCAGTCTCCAAACTCTCTAATAACGGTTCCGTCATTATATAAAATTCGGAATTTGTGAAAATAATCGAATACAAATATTTCTCTACTTCCTTTTCTTCCAACGGAAACAATCATAATTTGAGAAATATCACCCCAATTCTTTTCTGTGATAATGGCAAAGTCTTTGTAGTGTGGGTATGTTGTTAAAAAACCTGCGTTTTCGCATTTCTTTTTTAGCATTTTAGAAATCTCTATATTCCATTTATCTTCTGTATATTTTTCTTTGATTTCTTTTACTTCATCAGAAACACTGTCATAGCAAAACGAAATATCTCCGTCTAGCATATTCCAAGTTTGCCTATTAGTTCTGTATTCCAAAATCATTCAACTTACCTCCTACAAAATATCCAATTCCTGAAACACCTTGAAAATTTTTGGGGATTGGATTGCGAACCAGTCAACGGTTGTTTCCTCGATTCCGATTGACTTATGTTCAAAGTTGTGTGACAAACCGGATTCGTCCATAAAGGCGTGAATGATTTCATGGCGTAAGCACTGATTCTGATATGCTTTCAAATTTCCCTTTGCTTGTTTATCGCCCTCTGACTTTTTCATATCATCAACGACAATCTCTTTTGTTGTAGAATCCATATACCCGTCCATATCTGCTAATGCCGGATAATCGTTTTCGTTTCCGATTTTAATTTCATATTCCGTTCCAAGAATATTTACTGTTTTCTTTTCCAAAATGCTACCAACCTTTCAATCAGATTTCTTTTCTTTGGGTATCTTCCAAGAATTTCATATACCGCTTCTACATTCACTTGCTTTGCCCCGATCGGGCTAGGTGTATACCAATCTTTCCCAAGAAAATGTTCAATCAGAATGTTTAATGCAATCTGCGGTTCAAGCGGTGGAGCAAATATATTCTTTTTATCTTCCTCTGTCATAATTTCTTTTTCTAAGAAATCCTCAAATTCTTTTGTTGTCATATCGCTACCACGCTTTCTGTCCGTTTATGTATGTAACGAACTTTCCGCCACATTCACATTTTACGTCGCAATCAAACACATCAAAGTTTCCGTTCGACATATTTTCATTCTTTGGTTGTGGTCTGCCGCATTTCTCGCATTTGACCTCAAATTCTGTTTTCTTTGCCATATTTTACTCCTTGACCGCAACCATATTCTTAATCATTTCAGCAGTATTCTTGACTGCTCGATTGAGAATATCGTTGTCAATCTCCAAATCTCTGATTTCTCCGCTTCTTGCTAGCCCTGCACAAGTGCAGTCTGCAATCATTTCAAGCACATCAATCAAATTCACGTCATCTGGACAATTTGAAAGTAAGTGGTGGCGTTCCGCTTTAACATGAAGCTGATACCATTCGCCATTCTCAAAAATCGCACCATTTTTTTGCACATCTAAAAAATCTCGATAGAACATTCTTGCCTGCGATTTGGCGGTGTAATCATGAAATTCACCCACTTTATCTACCACCATTGATAATTCATGCATAACCGCTTTAACATCATTGCTGTGCATGTTTCTAGCATCACAAAAATGTTCAAACGAAATTCCTTTTATTGCTGTTCTTGAATCACCATTTGGATTCTTCTTAATTTCAATCATGTTTTTACCTCACTTCAAATTTCTCTGCAAAAGAAACAAGTCAAAATTCTGCCCCTCATCAGCCACGCCCTTAACAACATAATCAGCAGTAGAGTCATCAACGGAACCGCTTTCTTTTCTTCCAACCTCTGATTTTTTCCAGATAACGCTTCCTGCCTTTAACGGCAATACATCTTTATCCGCTAATATTTGTGCATAATTCGTAGAGTTATCTATTCCGTATTCAGCCCATACAACCTCGTTCAGTTTATTGCTGATGTTAGCCAAAAAAGAGACAGGCTCGCTATAGCCTATCTCATATTCCCCCGTTTCGGACGGTATCTTGTTTCCGTTTTCATCTTCGTAATAGATGATATTTCCGTCGCTGTCCTCGTAGTGTTCATAGATGATTTCGCCGTTTTCGTCACGATTGTAGATTGGAACTTCTCCGATTTGGAGGGCGTATTTCATGGATTGCTGGTTTTTTAGGAGGGTTCTCAATCGACCACCGCCCTGTTTTCTGCTTCTTTTAATACGTCAGAAAGTCTTCTGAATTTACGTATTTCTGTCGGCTCTCCATATTTCTGATATATCAACCTGTTTTTTTCTCCGTCTCTTTGGTCTGTAATCAGAGATTCCAGGCAGTTCATTGTGTTCTTAGTACCAATGTCATATATTTTCATCTGTTCTTCTGTCAAATTCTTAGAAACTAAATCTCTCATTCTTGCATTTAACATTTCCATTGTTTTTAAAATGTCAATTCTTTCAACAAATACATTTTTAATTCCCATTGTCAGTTCTCCTTAACCTCTGGCAGTCCTGCAATGCTTGTCAGAATAGACAAAATTCCTGCCAGCGCAGAGGCGGAGGCTACCATAATCCAATCCACGTTACCGAGTGCCGCTACTGTACCGATTGTGGCAACGGCGGTTTGCGCCACCGTTTTAACCGCCCTAACTCCTGCCGCCTTAATCCATTTCTTTGTTTTATCGCTCATTATTCGTCATCCTCCTTACTCAATTTTTTCAATAATTTCATCAATCCGTTTCCACGCTGTAACAAGGCTTTCCTCTGCTTTGGTCAGCCTGTCGCCATGTGCGTCAACTTTTTTCACGAGTGAAGAAATCTGCTCCTTAATCTCCTGATTGCTCAAATTGATAAGGTCAAGTTTTCCGCTTATCATTGCGTTTTCTTTGGTTCTTTCCTTGATTTCCTCAATTCGTTCTTTTGTGTATTCCTCTGTGTCTTTCGTTTCTGTCCGTTTTCCGCTTTTAAAGTTAAAGTAAATCATTGATAAAAGCGATAATGCGCTGATAACCGCCGCAATAACGCTTACTGTTGTTGCTGTCATATTTGCTCAATCCTTTCTGCAAATTTTATATGACCGCCCACCACCTCCTATTGTCATATGCCCTGCAACCGCCCTGCCGCAATGCAACAAGACAGCCACGCACAATCTTCTAATATTGCCTGTTATGCAATTACCCCTCTTGCACGCAATGCAGAAAGTAACGCATTGTATGATGTTATAACATCTGATATATCCGTTGTGCTGTAGTCAATATCCGTTACTGTTTCTGCCGTTCCTGTTAAGGTCTGCAAGTCTGCAACCTCTGTTTTTGTGGCGTATTCGCTTGCAAGGTCAGATGTCTTTGCATAGGCAGACAGGTCAATGTTTACTGTTTTGTCCGTGACTGGCAGCGCAGTTCCGTCAACCTGCACTTCGTTGATGACGTTTGTTTCTCCACCGTTTTCCGCAAGATATTCTTCTGCATTTACCCAGTCTCCGTTTTTGCGAAGGTATGCCGCACCTTTTGGTCTTGACGGTACTTCTGGCACGCCTGATACACCACTGTTCCAATCTTCGCCGTTTTGAGAATATTCAAGACCGTTTGTGCTCGCTCGAAGATATGGAGCGGCATTTTCGCCGCTTGCGGTTTTCACATATTCCATGCCAGACGGTGCTTCTTCCGGTTCCTCTGGCATGATGATACCACCCTCGGTAATACTAACCTGTGCCCATTGCGTACCGATTGTGTTTCCGCAAGTAACACGCATTGAGAATGTATCTTTGTCAGTCAAAATCCAGTTCGGTATTTCGCATTTTCCGTCAACCAAGTCTCTCCTGTCCTTGTTATTCTTCTTGATAAACTCAACCGCTTTCCCTCCTGGAATATCTGCAAATTCTTCATCAAAATTGAAGTGCAACCCAAAGTAACTTACTGCGCCGCTGATAAGTGCAGTTTTATCTTTTGAATTTTTGGTAATCGCCATATTGCTTATGTCAAACTCTAAATACTTCATTTATACCTCCTACAAAACGCCTACATAGTTTGGAAAGTGTGATATAAGGTCAAATGTAATCCAAGAACTTTCATAAGAACGGCTTACTCCATTTTCACCGTGGCTTGTCTGACCCTCTGCTCCTGACTTTGCATAAATATCCACACAAGCCATAGCGAGAGAACTTTTTCCTCTTTCCAAATCGTAAACCATATTTCTTTCCGTGAAATGCTTTGGGAAATGACATCCGTTCACAACATACTCAATCACAAAATCAACTATGGATATGGGAAATTTTTCTAACTTTTCCCCTGTTTCCTCAACATACTGCTTTGCTTTGTCGGAAACATATCTTGTTAGTTCATTCATAGTTTCCATAGTGTCACCGCCTTACAACCCGAACACGCTCAAAAGATAGTCTTTTAATTCCTGCCCTGTCATTTCCTCTACACTCTCAACACCGCTGTTTCTTGCCAACTCCTGCAATTCTGCTTTATTCATGCGCTGGATGTCGCTTTTAGTGTATTTCTTTCCTGCCGAATTTTCCTCTAACTCAATGTCGTTATCAGAAAATGGCAGGGAATCTTCATTCTCCTCCATATCCGTAATTTCCGGCACGTCTTCTCCTGACTGGTAATATTTTCCGTTTACTTTTACCATGTGGTCGTAAACCATATAGCCGCACCTCCTATTTCACTTTGATTACAAAAATGCTGTCCATTCCCTCAAATGACGGAAGTACAATCTGTGAAGCTGTGGTTGTAACTGTAAATGACGGCTTGTACTCATTCTGAATTGCTACTGCAATACCACTTTCAAGCACCGTAATATCAACAGGGGCTTTTGGAATATCCATAAAGTTTCCGATTGTGGTAAGTTCTTCCGGCGTTGTACCTCTCCATGTATTTCCAAGCTGACCGTTTCCGAGAATGGTAATGTAATCATCAGGGTAGAATTTTTTCTGATTTCTGTCGTAATCCTCAAACATCTTGTCGTATGCAATCCATTCAAGGCGCATTTTCCGGCGCAGAACTTCTTCAACAGTAGTTTCATCAATGAAATTGATTGTCTGCCCGGTAATGGAAATAAGAGCGTTCTTTACCTGCTCATTTTCAAGAAGATAATCAAATGTGGTGCTGTTTCCGATAATAGTCGTTGCCGTTGTTCCAATACTCGAAAGATACTGCGTTGCCTTTCTAATATCGTTTAGCGGTTTTGCCGTAGGATTATCCCATGTATCACTTCCGGTCAGTTCAAGGTAATTCTTTGATTTCCATGTGCCGTCCGGGTCGTAATCGTACAAATAAACCGTGTTATCTGCCGTTCCCATAGAAATCTGCATTTTCCCATTTATGGGTGCAAACAACTGTGACCTCATCCACTCTGCCGAAATTTCCGCACCGTCAACCAATGTGTATGTATCGTCATACATGGAATCAACTACTGGTTGCAAGTATGGGTCATTCGATTCTTTGATTCTGGAAATCTCAATCAGGTCATGCTCTTTAATCACCATAGATTCTCTGTAAAGCGGCATCTGCTCCTTTGTCATCTGTGCCTGTCCCCTCGGTCTAACAGGCGGCAATGCGTCCAAATTAGACGGCTTTAACGCCACACCAAGACCTTTGTGCGCCTTAATCCATTTAAGGTCAATTCCCATTTTCTTTTTGTTTGGGAAATATGCCTCCAGCAAAAACGGGATTCTGTTACTGTATGCCTCTGTCATGTATGCCGCAACCGAAGAAGCGTTATATACTTCTGAAATATACATTTTTTATTCTTCCTTTCTTAATTTTGCAAACAAAAAAGACTGAAATTCAATCCAGTCTTTCAAAATTTTTACTGCGCTGTTATAATTGGTTCCTCAAATCGGATTCTGTTTCCGGCGTTGTTCATTGCTGTTACAAGTGCGCCATCATAAGTTAATCCGCTGTTTTTCTGCGCCCTGCCCGTATGTACGTAAGCCTCTGTCAGAATTGTTCCCTGCGGTCTTTCCTCTCGTACATCTACAAGAAGAATACCTACTGCACCAGTCCAAGGTGTTGCTGATACGGGTACGCCATCTTTGTTAATCGGTGTTCCTGCCTTAACAATCTTTTTCCCCGTTTCTTCATCTTCTGTTACATCTGTAAAATCAATCGTCATCGAAACGCCCTTAAATGGTGGGCGGTTTAAAATCTCCGCTCCCGTTCCAAAAACAGTCGTTTCAACTGCCATACTTCCTCTTGCCATTTCTCTTACCTCCTATAATTTTTCAATATCGCTTCGTTTGCCGCCCCTGCCCGTTTTGCAGAAGCAATCGCCATGTTGGTAGCAACGGATTCACCGCCGCCATTTCCTCCGCTCCCTCCCGGATTTCCCGCCGTATTCGCAATCTGCTGTTCTTTTGCCAATGCCGCCGCATTTTCCCTTTCTGTGATAAGCTGCGCCATGCTATCTATTGCCGACACCGCTAAATCGTAGTTGCTGCCAAAAGACTTTAAAATTGTGTCGATATTCTCGCCTGTCAAATTTTTACTTCCGGCGTAGCTTTTAATCCGTTCAGAATTAAGCTGGTTCTGCAAATCAATGTTCGCCTGCTCCATCTGCTTCCATTTCTCGTCAAACTCTTTCAGTCGTTTTTCATCGTCTTTCTGACGCTTTTCTTCTTCTGTCAGTTTTTCGTTTTCAAGGGATTCCACTTTTGCTTGAAGTTCTGACACCTTTTCTGCGTCCGTTTTCAACTTTTCGTTATCCGCCTTGTACTTCTCGGCTTTCCTTTTTTCCCCTGCTACTTCCTGATTGTTTTTGTTCAAAAGTTCTGTCACCTGTTCGTTTGTTGCCTCTGGAAACAGTTTTAATACATCTTCCCTAGTCATTGTTTTACCTCCATTTATCGCACATTTTTGTTTCCGCAGGTCGTTTCCTGCCACGATTTACTATTTTCCGCATAGCTGCTTGATTTTTATAAAATAAAAAGGACTGCTTATCGCAATCCCTTTATTAACTGTATTTTGCCACGCACCGGCAACCTGCTATTTCTTCCATGCTTGCGCCAAGAGAAGTATCTTTTGGGAATATCATAAGACTGCCTCCCACTTGGAATGATTCAAATATTCCAATTTTTACATTATCAACATCTCTGTGCGTATGCCTTACTTTATTATCTTTCTCTGTTAGCCATGTTTTGTATCTCATTCCGGCTTTTATGGCTTGCGCCTGCTGATTGTAATTTCCCAAAGCATTTGCTTCATTTGCGCTGATTAGCATTCCTCGTTCGGTTGACGTATAAAATTCTTCTCCGTCATGTTCCTTTGTCGTGCGCACTACTTCATCAGCTAACCGCCTTGCATAATCATCAACGTATGCCGGAACTTTGTCTTGTTTCAAAAATTCCAGTGCAATCAATATGTATTTCTCATATATCATGGATTCGTAATCAATCTTTTGTTGTTTGGAATAAGCAAGGAGAAAGAAAAGGAACAAAACTTCAAACTGCTTTGCAAGTTCTATTCGTTTTTCTTTTTCTTCATCGGTTAATTCCATTTCCCCGAAGTATTCCTCGTAATCAATTACCTGACCTCCTAGTTCGTTTAATTCATCAATTTCCCTCGCCATTTACAGCACCGTCCTTTTCCGAATTAAACTGTTTAACAAGTTCTTTTGCCTTTTCCTCCTGTTCTTTAGCATCTGGCACGACTTCATCAATCGTTTTGTAAAGCACATCAAGATACGGTTTTGACAAGATGTATACTTTTTCAGCGTCTCCCCATAATCCGCAAACTTCTATTGCAACAAGCGGATGTATGCCAGATGACAAAAGCATTTGCAATACTTGTGTCTTTACTTGCATATTGTCTGTAGGGCTGTGGTTTATCTGCACTTCATAATCCATAATCCCAAATGGGCATTCTTCGCTCCCCTTTTCTTGCCGGATAATGTTTAGAAGAACGGTATTTAATCTTCTTTCAGCGTCCATTGTGTATGGGTCTTTTAGTCTTGCCGCCTGTTTGCTGAAATCCCATCCATTACGAAGTTCGACCGCTCCTTGCGTATCTCCGCCAGTATTGCTCTGCTTGTTTGGTATAGCAGATATGGACAACGCATTATCCCACAAGTCATCTTTCGCCACCTGCGCCTCGGTTTGGTTAAGTTCCTGCGTCATAATGTCAACATCAGCCTTGTTTTCGCCGTTGTTTGACTTTACAACCAATGCGCCAGCCATTTTCATTTCTTGAAATGTATCTTTGTCTATGTCGCAATTCACGAATTTTACCCAACTTTGCACAAACTGTTCAATAGCGTCCATTCGGTTGGATTGCATATTGTTGATTGCGTCCAGAATGTCTATGACAAGTTCAATATCCGATACTCTATTTTGATTGTTCGGATATTCCACAATCGGAATCCCACCAAACGCATGAGGTCTTGATTTTACAATATTTCCGTTGCTGTCTTGAATTTCAAGCAATTTTCCATTCTTTATATGGTATTCATGGGTTTCCGAAAAACAAAGTTTATACCATTCTCCGTTTTCATCTTTTAATTCCTGCACCGCCAAAAGAGGTTCTTCTGTGTATCTTGAATATATGATGAATGTGTTAATCGGTGTTGGAACCGCTATTCTGAACGGAACTTCTGCGCCTTTCTTTCTCTGTGCCGCTTTATATCCTGTTCCCGTCGCACTCGTCCACTCTCCGCTTGAAATGTCTTTTGCGTGTTTTCCTGCCGCCCGACAGTAATCATTGAACCTGTCAACACCTTTATTTATCTTTTCTTCTTTTCGTGTACTGACGCACTGAATGGGTTCTCCGTTGGTCTGACCGTTCTTGAATCGCACAATTTCCCATGCGTGGTTTTCGACAATCGGATTGCTTACATCATCACGCACAACTTTTTCACGGTATTTGATAGGCTGGTCGCCCTTGTAATAATCCCAAAGATACTTGAATATACGTTTATTCCAATTAAAGTCTCCAATGCAGCTACCCACGACAGAAACAATATTATCCTCTGTGATTTCTTCTACATCGGCATATGCAATTTTTCTTCCATAACAACCTTGAACAAGGTCTTGCAGATGTAATCTGTTCATGGTTCACCGCCTTACCTCCAAAATAAAAGCAACCGCCGATTATTGCTCGGTAGTTGCGTTTTTATAAAGTTCTTTTACTGTATTCAAAATCTTTTTGTGGCAATCAAGACAAACTTCTTTAACTTCTTTCATTTTTGCTCTCGTACCCGTAAATTCATCGTGTTGTTCTCCGATTTTAAAATCAAATCCGCTTACATTTTGTACGCAATCAGTAAATTTGTTGCATAAATCACATCTATATGCCCTTGCCATAATCGCCCTCTCTTTCCACGAAAATCAAATATCCATATGCCGTATCACTCTCATAATCTTAGAGATAGTTTTCTTTGATACTTTCTTAACCGCCGACACGCACATACCCATTTCCATTGCGCAATATTCATAAGTATATTGTTTGTTTCGCAGTTCAAAGAAAAGCAATTCTTCTTCCATAAAGTTTGCGTGTTCCTTTATGTAGTCCTGCTCGTCCTTTGTAAATTCGGGGATTATGTTCTTTGTCCTCATGAAATCCCCTCCTTAAATCTGATTTTTCCCATGCAAAAAGACGCTACCATTGTGGCAACGCCTTTTCGTTAGGTTGGATTTTGTCAATGAAAAACTTTGTTCGTTCTTCGATTTTAATAATATCATGCCGACAATAGGACATTCTAGGACACATTTTCATCTTCGAGATATAGGTACCCATATTTCTTTTCAAATTCTTGCAATGCTTTTCCGTGAAGTCTTGTTGTCTGTCTGAAAGAATAGTTCATGTTGTCTGCAATTTTCTCAAAGGTTTTCCTGGCTATATACCTAGAAAACAGAATATCATACAGTATCTCATCTTCCATTCCGTCAATCCGTGAAATGATTTCATTTTTTTTATCTGCGTATTCATCAATCAGTCTGTCTATGTTTTCTTCCATAGATTCTATTTTGCAGTATGCGGTTCCAATTTTGTCAAAGTTCGGTGTTGATTGCACTCTTTCCTCGTTTGGAATGGCAGATAATCCGTGCGTCATTTCTTTTAATTGAGAAAGTTCTGTCAGTTTGTTTTTTATCATTCGGTCGAGCCTGCTGATTTGAGATAAGTATTCCTTTGTTGTCATCGCTTCACCTCCACATAACTTTCCGAAACAACAAAATCTTTTCCCTCAACCATTCCAAATTTATCAGCATAATTTCGCGCCCAAGCAGGGTACATCGGAATAAAATTTTTAGGCGCACTCACTTTCGTGTGTTCATGTATATTTACTAAGTCTTCCATTATGTTTTGTGATTTGCAGTTTTCCCAGTTGCTTTCAATAGCCATATCTATATCCTCCTGTCCTGAATGGATTTTGCACCGCCTGCACCGTCGCCGAACTCCATGTGCCCTCAATAAAGTACGCAAGGGAAGCAAGGCAATCAGCGGCATCTTCGTGCTTATTTTTCCCCGTTACTGTAAAACTGTATAAATTTGTCATAAACTTTCTGTATTCCAAACTCCTATGACCTGTATCTCGGAAATAAAATTCTCTTATCGAACCAGCTTTATCCCATATTCTTTGTGTTTTTCTCTTGCTTGTCGGCGCATACTCTGACCGCAAGGTTATTTTCAATCCTTTTTCCCTAAGAATGATGTCTACTTCGTCTTTATATCCCTCTCCGCCTTGGTTAGCTTCAAAATACGCGCTACCTATGTTGTGGTTTATAATCATGTCAACAACTTTTGGCTTTGTAACTTTTTTCTCCGAATTGTCGTAAATAACATCATCTATGTAAATAGACCCATCTTCGTACATATAAGCAACCGCAAAGGCAAGATAATCTTCTCCACCCAACGCTACGTCACAGGCTGCGCATATTCTGTATAATCCTTCTTTTGGCAAAACTCCATTGTAAAATCTCATATGCTCTGGATTGAACACTGCTCCATCACGCTCAATAGGCTCTTGCTGGCATTGCGCATACCACCCGGCCATATCGTCGTTTTCCTCGAATTTCGCTCTTTCAATCCTGTAATATTTTGTGGTAAA
>JAAWLS010000294.1 GCA_022798035.1 Lachnospiraceae bacterium
TTCCCCCTTCCATCCCTCCCCTTTTTCTGCTTCTTTCTTTGAGGAAGATGAGGCGGATTCCGAACAGGCTAAAGAGGGAAATAAGAAAAAAGAGAAAGTGGAAATGGGAATTACCATTGGCTTTTCCATTGTTCTGGCAGTGGCAATTTTTATGGTGCTGCCCTTTTATCTGTCCCTTATCTTTCAGAAATTTATTCAGTCTGAGACCTTGATTATTTTGATAGAGGGAATTGTGAGAATTTTAATATTTCTGGGATATATTCTGCTGATTTCGAGAATGGAGGACATCAAGCGGGTGTTTATGTATCACGGAGCAGAGCATAAATGCATCAATTGTATTGAGCATGGTATGGATTTGACTGTGGAAAATGTAAAGAAAAGCTCCAGAGAACACAAGCGCTGCGGTACCAGTTTTCTGTTTTTCGTAGTGGTTATCACTGTGATAGCAACCATGTTTATCCGGGTGGATTCCAGAATCCTCCGTTTGATTCTGCGGGTTGCCATTGTGCCGTTAATTGCAGGAATTTCTTATGAGTTTATCCGCCTTGCCGGAAGAAGTGAAAACCAGATAGTCAACTGGCTCAGCAGGCCGGGTTTGTGGATGCAGAAATTAACCACAAAGGAGCCGGATGAAGAGATGATAGAGGTAGGAATTGCTTCTGTGGAAGCCGTATTTGACTGGAAAAATTATGTAGAGAACATAAGAGAGAAGGAAAAATGATGACTTTTGAGAACGCATTGAGCCATGGGAAAGAATTGTTGAAATCGGCAGGAGTTGTGGATTATGAGCTGGATGCCTGGTATTTGCTGGAATACGTCTGCAAAATGGATAGGAGCAGTTATTATCTTCACAGCCCGGAAGAAATGAAGGAAGAAGAATTTCAGGAATATGAATCTCTGCTGAAAAAACGGGGAGAACGGGTGCCCCTGCAGTATATTACCGGGGTTCAGGGATTTATGGGTCTGGAATTTAAAGTGAATTCTCATGTGCTGATTCCGCGTCAGGATACGGAAACCTTGGTGGAAGAGGCATTGAAAGTGTTAGAACCAGGAATGGAAGTACTGGATATGTGCACCGGTTCGGGATGCGTTATGGTAAGTCTGCTGAAGCATTCTAAACATGATATTTCCGGAACAGCCAGTGATGT
This sequence comes from Lachnospiraceae bacterium, assembly GCA_022798035.1. Classification (GTDB taxonomy): domain Bacteria; phylum Bacillota; class Clostridia; order Lachnospirales; family Lachnospiraceae; genus Petralouisia. The sequence continues at coordinate 1,149 of JAAWLS010000294.1, forward strand.
TTCTAAACAGGCTCTTTTGATTGCAAAAGAAAATGCCAAGAATAATCAGGTGGAAATGGAGCTGGTGCGCAGTGATTTGTTCCAGAATATTTCCGGAACCTTTGACATGATTCTTGCAAATCCCCCCTATATTCCCACAAACAAGATAGAAACGTTGATGCCGGAAGTGAAAAATTTTGAGCCGGTTGAGGCGTTGGACGGAGCAGAAGATGGGCTGGCTTTCTATCGGAGAATTGTGAAAGAAGGAAAAGATTTTTTGAAGTCTAATGGATATCTGTATTTTGAAATTGGATATGACCAGGGAGGGCGCGTTGCCTTTCTGATGGAAGAACACGGATTTCGAAATGTGAAAGTTATAAAAGACCTTACGGGAAATGACAGAGTTGTCTGCGGAAACCTGCCGTCAGTTATATAGAGAAAGGAAACCATTATGTTTGATAAATTAGAGGACATCCTCCTGCGGTTTGAGGAGATTATGAATCAGCTAAGTGAACCGGATGTGGCAAATGATACGAACCGGTTTCGTAAATTGATGAAAGAGCAGAGTGATTTGGGGCCCATTGTGGAATCTTACAAAGAGTACAAACAGGCCAAACAGAATATTGAGGATTCTCTTGCCATGCTGGAAGAGGAAAGCGATGAAGAAATGCGGGAGCTTGCAAAAGAGGAATTGAATGACTCTAAAGAGAAGGTGGAAGAATTAGAAAAGAAATTGAAAATTCTTCTGCTGCCCAAAGACCCCAATGATGACAAAAATGTGGTTGTGGAAATTCGCGCAGGTGCAGGCGGAGATGAGGCGGCTTTGTTTGCAGCTGAAATTTACCGCATGTATGTACACTACGCGGAGGGCAGACGCTGGAAAGTGGAGACGGTGGAATGTGAAGAAATCGGAATCGGCGGTATGAAGAATGTCACATTTATGATTAACGGACAGGGCGCTTATTCCGTGATGAAATACGAGTCTGGAGTACATCGGGTACAGCGTGTTCCAGAGACAGAGTCCGGAGGACGCATTCATACATCTACGATTACCGTGGCAGTAATGCCGGAAGCGGAGGAAGTGGACGTGGTAATTGATGAGAAAGACATCCGCATTGATGTGATGCGTGCATCAGGCAACGGAGGCCAGTGTGTCAACACCACGGATTCTGCAGTCCGCCTGACGCATTATCCCACAGGAATCGTTATTTACAGTCAGACGGAGAAGTCACAGCTGCAGAATAAGGAAAAGGCATTTGCCCTGCTTCGTGCAAAACTCTATGATATAGAATGCCAGAAACAGCACGATGCCGAGGCGGAAGCCAGAAGAAGCCAGATTGGAACCGGGGACCGCTCCGAGAAAATCAGAACGTACAATTTCCCTCAGGGACGTGTGACGGACCACCGGATTAATTTGACCTTGTACAAATTAGACAAGGTGATGAACGGTGACATTCAGGAAATTGTGGACGCCTGCATTGCGGCCGACCAGGCGGCGAAGCTAAGCAGCTTTGAGGATAAGGCCTGAAAGCCTTGATTTTGCTGGGTTTCTGGGGATATCGGGCTATAACGGGAATTGAATAAATATGGGAAAAAGACGGTCATGGACAGCTTCATCGACCGTCTTTTTTGTTTTTCTGGTTGCATAGATGCACTGTCTACCCCTATTTTGGTGGTATGGATGTATGCATAGCCTTGTAAAAATATATGTTCTTTTTTGCTTAGAAATGCCTATTTTATGCTGAGTTGAGGGATATTTTCAAGATGTAGGTGC
>JAAWLS010000295.1 GCA_022798035.1 Lachnospiraceae bacterium
AAGGCGGTGGAATATGTAAAGGAGCACTATGCAGACCAGGAGCTGGGGATTGAGAATATCTGCGGCTATCTGAACGTCAGCGCCGCCTACTTTTCTACGGTATTTAAGAAGGAGACAGGAAAGACTTTTATCAATTATCTGACAGAATACCGGATGGAGCAGGCGCTGGATTTGCTTTTGACACAGAATGAGAAAACGTATATCATAGCAGACAAAGTGGGATATTCCGACCCAAATTATTTCAGCTATGTATTCAAAAAACAATTTGGAATGTCCCCTTCTAAATACAAAGCGAGTAAAATGGAGCAGAATTGAGAGAGACAAAAAAGAGAAATCATCGACTGATTTTATATATGAAAAAACACATGAGAGCCCAGACCATACAGATGACGATTTCCATTTCCTTTACGGTTGTGTCAGCCATTGTTATGGGGATTTTGGGAATCTCTTTGTATACCAGATTTGCAAATCGTATGGAGGATATGACAGCCCAGAGTTCTCAGCAGTTGTTAAATCAGACGTCTATCAACCTGGAGACTCATCTTAGGAATATGCGGCGCATTTCGGACGCCATGTACTACAGTGTAATTAAGAATAAAGATTTGGCGGCAGATACCATGGACGAAGAGATGAATCTTTTGTATGAAGCCAACAAGGACAATCTTATCAGCATTGCCTGTTATACCAATGATGGAAATTTGGTGGCGGCGGCCCCTGTGGCTACGGAAAAGGAAGGGTTGGATGTCACGGACCAGGAGTGGTTTAAGGAAGCAGTAGGACAGATGGAAAATGTACATTTTTCTACGCCTCATGTGCAGAACTTATTTGATAATACCAGCTACCGCTATTACTGGGTGGTTTCTTTAAGCCAGGCGGTAGAATTGACCAGTCATGGAAATTCAACCTTGGGAGTGCTGCTGGTGGATATGAATTACAGCAGTATGGAACAGCTTCTGAACAAAGCCAATACCAACAATGATTTGGAATATGTGTATCTGATAGACGGAAATGGAGAATTGATTTATCATCCGAAGCAGAAGCTGATTTACACGAATTTGTATGAAGAGAATAATTATATGGCGGCTTCCTACGAAGATGGAAGCGTACAGGAAGTATTTCAGGGAGAGAAACGTCTGGTAACGGTAAAAACCATCAGTTATACCGGGTGGAAGATTGTAAGTGTTGTGCCTATGAGTTCTTTTCACATGGGGCTGTTTGGCACTCGTCAGTTTGCCCTTTTGTTTGTGTCACTCTCCATTCTTATGCTTATCGTGCTCAATCAGCTTGTGTCAGCCAGAATTGCAAAGCCTCTGCAGAAACTGAATGAGTCAGTAAAAGAATGGGAGTCCGGAAATATGAATCCGGATATCTATGTGGGCGGTTCTTTGGAAGTGGAGCATTTGGGAAAAACGCTGCGCTCTACAGTGGAACAGCTCCGTCAGCTGATGCACGATATTGTAGTAGAACAGGAAGAGGAGCGCAAGCGGGAACTGGACGCACTGCAGTCTCAGATTAATCCCCATTTCCTCTATAATACTTTAGACTCCATTGTGTGGATGATTGAAGGGGAGCGTTATGAGGACGCTGTGTTTATGATTACTCAGCTTGCCAGTTTGTTCCGCATTTTCCTGAGCAGAGGAAAAACGATTATCAGCGTGGAAAATGAGATTACTCATGCAAAAAATTATATGAATATTCAGAAAATCCGGTACAAAAATATTTTTGATTTGCAGTTTCGGATTGATGAGGATATTCTGAACTGCTGTACGGTGAAGCTCATTGTCCAGCCTTTGCTGGAAAATGCCATATACTACGGCGTGGAGTGCATGGACGGGGACGGAGAGATTGAAGTCAGAGGCTACCGCAGGCAGGAGGACGTATACATTGAAGTGCGGGATAATGGTCTTGGAATGCCGGAGGAGATGGTGAAATCACTGCTCAAAGAGGGCAACCGGGTGAGAACCAAAGGTTCCGGCGTGGGGTTAATCAATGTGCACAACCGGATTCGGCTGCGGTTTGGAGAACCTTATGGACTGGAGATTGAGAGTCAGCCTGACGAGGGCACCACAGTGAGAATACACCTTCCTTACATTGAATATTCCATGGAGATGGTGGAATATTTGGAAGGCGGAAAGAAGATTTCGGAAGTGCAGGAGGAAAGAGATGAAACAGAATAAAATTTATTTTAGCATGTTAATCTTTGTCCTTGTGGTAATTATTGTGTGGACTTCATATAGTATGCTGAATGTTGGGAAAAAGGAAGAGCCTCATTCTGTTTCTGTGATTGTGGATAACAGCAATAATGAGCGTTGGATTGTGATGCGGCAGGGATTAGAGCAGGCAGCGAAAGATTACGGTGTGGATTTGAATTACGTTTCTACCGGAGAGTTTATCGATATGGAGGAAGAATTGTCCTTGATTCGAAGGGAAATGAAAAGTGGGGCCGAGGGGATTATCTTTCAGGCGGCATACACTTCTCAGGATTCGAAAGAAATGCTGGAACTTGGCGCAGACACGGCAGTGGTTCTTCTGGAATCCGATTTACCAGCAGAAGGATTTTACACTTATGTAGGTCCGGACAATCAGGCTCTGGGACAGGCAGTTGCAGATGTCTTGATTGATGAATACGGACAGCAGCTTAAAACGAAAAAGATAGGTGTTCTGACGGGAAATCAGAATCAATATGGAATGCAGCAGCGTCTGGCGGGATTTGAGGCGCGGCTGAAAGAAGTGCAGGTTGAGGCTGCATGGAAAATTGACAGGGAAGAGAGGAAGAGAAAAGAAGAAGGAGAGGGAGAAGGGAGCCGGTTTGACGTGCCTTTTGTGCCGGATATTATGATTGCC
>JAAWLS010000296.1 GCA_022798035.1 Lachnospiraceae bacterium
ATGTGGTCAAGAGTAATTTCTTTTGAGGAACAAGTGGCAGAGCACTATGTGAAAACAGTGAGACAGTTATTGCTGAAAGAATAAAAGCCAGCCTGCGCCTCAGACTTTTCCAGTTTGTGGATAAGCAGGCTGGTTATGGAGAGATGATGATAAAAGCGTTTTCTCAGAAAAATTATGAAACGGCGGCTTCCATCTCTTCAATCGTGTTCAAGAAAGAATTCTGAATGGAAGTGTGAATATCCTCTCCCAGCAGGGGCAGATGGTCGATAGGAATCATTCCTCCGGCCATGGAGGGATGCCCGCCGCCGCCTCCCCAGGGAAGCAGAGCCTGAGAGATAAGATTGCCGGCATGGACCCGGTTCTGTTCACAGCGGACAGAAAAACGGATGCCCTCTGTCTGCATGGCGTAAATAACAGCGATATCTACCACATCCAGAGATAAGATGAAATCAGAGATAATGGCAATCAAAGCATTCGCGCAGTTGAAAGGAATGTAGGCGAAGCCTGTTCCGCCGAAAATCTGTATGTTCTGAATAGCAGCTCCGTATGCCTGCAAGTCGTCAAATTCCATGGTGTTGCAGTACATATCTGTAACCAATCCCCAGTCGGCATGGGCAAACAAGAAAGAAAGCATTTCCGTGTCCAGCATGGTGGTTCCTCTGCTGAAATCCGCCGTGTCCATCTTGATGCCATAGGCCAGTGCAGCGGCGCATCTGGGAGAAATGGGAGTATTTGTGCGCTGGTAATAAGAGGCGATAATGGAAGCGCAGGCTCCCACCGGCTGAATATCCTGATATTGATAATCATAGGGAAAAAAGACAGGGTGGTGGTCGATACAGGCCACCTCATCACCGATTAAATCTGTAACGTTGCTGTTCATTTTTTGGGAATCCACCAGTACAATGAAATCTTCTTCTTCCATATCAGAAAGGTCATTTTTTGAATGCATGGTGATTCCAAAAGTGTCGAGCATTTTCTTGGCGCTGAGACGGTCAATTTTTCCATCATAGCACAGAACGGCGCTGATACCGTGGAACTTCAGAAATTCCTGCAGGCCGAAGGCGCTGGAAATAGCATCGGGGTCCGGAAAATTGTGTGTCTGAATGTACACCGTGTGGTCTTTCAAGACGTCTGTTAAATCTAACGGGTTCATGGAAAACGAAAACTCCTTTTCTAAAATGTAATTCTTGTGCGTATCGGATAAAAGTATAACTTATATTTTGGCAAATGGCAATCTTTCTTTTGGCATATCCGCAAAAATAGGGCAGTTAATTGGAATTCTTATTGCGGCGGAAGATGGAAGCAGTTATAATGTAACTAAAGAAAGTAACAAAAAACCTTGAAAAACATTGAGTTTTGCAATTACCGGATAAATCCAGAATGGAAAGGAAACACAAACCGCTGTAACTCTCTGAAAAGAGGAGATGCAGCGGTTTTGTGAGGACAAAGATGAATCAGAAAAATTATAAAATGACAATACAGTATGACGGTTCCCGTTACAAAGGCTGGCAGAGCCAGAAACACACAGACGCCACAATCCAAGGAAAGTTAAACAGTGTATTTTCGGAACTGGAAGGGAGAAATGTGGAAGTGCAGGGCTCCGGCCGTACAGATGCAGGAGTGCATGCCTCTGGCCAGGTGGCGAATGTCCGCCTGACTGCGGAGAAAAGCCTTCCAGAAATTTTGGAGTATGCCAATCACTATCTGCCAGAAGATATTGGAATTGTGGAAATGGAAGAAGCGCCGGAACGGTTTCACGCCAGACTGTCTGCAGTGAGAAAAACTTACTGTTATCGAATTTTCAACAGCAGTATGCCCAATGTGTTTGAGCGGAAATGGATGTATCAGATTCAGGAGCCTCTGGATTTAGAAGCCATGAGGCAGGGTGCGCAGTATTTGGAAGGAACCCACGACTTTGCTCCCTTCTGCAGTCATTTTCAAAAGAAAAAATCTACGGTGCGCACGGTCTATCAGCTTGAAGTGCTTTCTAAAGGGAGAGAAGTGGATATTGTGATAACAGGAAACGGATTTCTTCACAACATGGTGCGGATTATTACAGGAACTTTGGTGGAAATTGGATTGGGCAGACGAGACTGTTCTGAGGTGGAAAAACTGCTGCTGGGAGGCGTCCGGGCAGAGGCCGGAATCACTATGCCGGCCAAAGGTCTGATTCTTCAGAAAGTAGAATACGAATAAGATAAATATAAAAGGGAGCACACTGCATGGAAAAATGGGTAGTATCTGCCAAAAGAGCGGATTTCAAAAAAATAGCAGAACAATTTGGCATTGACCAGGTGACAGCACGGATTATTCGAAACAGAGAGGTTGTGGAGGAAGATGAGATTGAAGAATACCTTCACGGAAATTTAAAGCATCTTCACAACCCCAGGAAAATGAAAGATATGGAGCAGGCAGTTTCCATCCTGCAGGAAAAAATTCACAATCAGAAAAAAATACGCATTCTGGGAGATTATGATATTGACGGAATACAGTCTGTCTATATCTTGTATTCAGCGCTAAAGAAGTGCGGGGCAAAAGTGGATTATGCTATTCCAGACCGGATAACAGACGGGTACGGCGTCAATGAGCGTTTGATACAGCAGGCACAGGCAGATGGAGTAGACACGCTTTTAACCTGTGATAACGGCATTGCGGCAGAAAAAGAGATTGCTCTGGCAAAAGAAATTGGAATGACGGTGATTGTCACAGACCATCATGAGGTGCCCTATGAGGAGACAGAAAAAGGAGAAAAAATTTTCCATATTCCTAGGGCAGATGCAGTGGTAAATCCCAAGCAGCCAGACTGTACCTATCCATATAAAGGG
>JAAWLS010000297.1 GCA_022798035.1 Lachnospiraceae bacterium
GTGCCATATGTACGCAATTATAGCAACAGGTGGTAAACAGTACAAAGTATCCGAAGGCGATATCATTACCATTGAAAAGCTTGGAATGGAAGCTGGTGAGAAAGTTACTTTTGACAACGTATTAGCAGTGAGCGACGGTTCTCTGAAAGTGGGAGCAGACGCAGCAAATGCAACGGTAGAAGCTTCTGTAGTTGAAAACGGAAGAGGGAAGAAAATTATCGTTTACAAGTACAAAAGAAAAACTGGCTACCATAAGAAGAACGGACACAGACAGTCTTTCACCAAGGTAAAAATCGAAAAAATTAATGGCTAATTGATAGGAATTGTTATGATTTACGTAACGATTTACCAGAACAAAGAACAGGAAAATACAGCATTTCAATGTATTGGACATGCAGAGTACAGCGACTCCGGCAAAGATATTGTCTGTGCAGCGGTCTCTGCTCTCGTTATCAATACTATCAATTCTGTGGAACAGCTGGTGGGGGATGAATTTGAACTCATCATCAATCAGGAGAGCGGTCTCATTGATTTCTCTTTGAAAGAAGGGTATTCCAAAGAATCATTGCTGTTTATCCGTTCATTGATTTTAGGCTTGCAGGGAATACAGAAAAATTATGGAAACGATTACATTACGCTTATATTTAAGGAGGTGTAGCACATGTTAAATATGAACCTTCAATTTTTTGCTCATAAAAAGGGAGTTGGTTCTACTAAGAACGGCAGAGATTCCGAATCAAAACGGTTAGGTGCAAAGAGAGCTGACGGACAGTTCGTAAAAGCTGGAAATATTTTATACAGACAGCGTGGAACTAAGATACATCCAGGTGTAAATGTGGGAATCGGCGGAGACGATACCTTATTTGCAAAAGTAGATGGTGTTCTGAGATTCGAAAGAAAAGGAAGAGATAAAAAACAGGCTTCCGTATATCCAGTAGCAAGCAATGAATAAGATTGCATGAGAAATTACTTTGTATTTCATAAGACCGATAGACTCGACTGAACAGCCGGGTCTATTCTTTTAATGAGGTGGAAAACGATGTTTGCAGACAGTGCAAAAATTATCATAAAATCAGGAAAAGGCGGCGACGGACATGTCTCTTTTCGCCGTGAAAAATATGTGCCTAACGGGGGTCCGGACGGAGGTGACGGCGGACACGGCGGGAACTTGATTTTTCAGGTGGATGAAGGAATCAATACCCTTGCGGACTTCCGGTACAACCGAAAATATGCAGCGGAAAACGGCGAAGATGGGAAAAAGCGTAATTGTCACGGACGAAATGGAGAGGACCGGATTGTAAAAGTTCCAGCAGGAACCATTATACGGGACGCCGAGAGCAATAAAGTCATTGCGGACATGTCAGGAGAGAACAAAAGGCAGATTATCCTCAAGGGAGGAAAAGGAGGACTGGGAAACCAGCATTTCGCAACGGCTACGATGCAGGTGCCGAAATATGCACAGCCAGGAGAGCCGGGAGTGGAACTGGAGGTTTATCTGGAGTTGAAGATGATTGCAGACGTAGGTCTGGTTGGTTTTCCTAATGTTGGAAAGTCCACATTACTGTCCAGAGTAACCAATGCCCGTCCCAAAATTGCAAATTATCATTTCACCACATTAAATCCTAACCTGGGCGTAGTGGATTTAGAAGGCACTGGCGGCTTTGTTATCGCGGACATTCCAGGTCTTATTGAAGGGGCTTCAGAGGGAATCGGACTGGGACATGCATTTTTAAAACATATTGAGCGGACGAAAGTTATGATTCATATGGTAGATGCCGCTTCCACAGAAGGAAGAGAACCTATTGCAGATATCTATGCCATCAACCAGGAGCTTGAGAATTATAATCCGGAATTGCTGAAAAAGCCACAGGTAATTGCGGCCAACAAAATAGACGCCATTTATGAGGAAGCAGAGAGCAGTATTCCGGACTTAAAGGCAGAATTTGAGCCTCAGGGAATAAAAGTATTTCCTATCTCTGCTGTCAGCGGTCAGGGCTTGAAAGAGCTGTTGTATTATGTCAATGATTTGCTTTCTGGGCTGGATGACGCGCCGATTGTCTACGAACAGGAATTTTTCCCAGAATCCCTTATGTTCAGAGAGGAGGCCTATACGGTAGAGCATCGAGAAGAGGACAATGTATATGTAGTGGAAGGTCCTAAAATTGAAAAAATGCTGGGCTATACCAATATTGATTCAGAAAAAGGCTTTTTATTTTTTCAGAAATTTTTGCGGGAGCAGGGTATTCTGGAAGAACTGGAAAAAGCCGGAATCTCTGAGGGAGACACAGTGCGGATGTATGGGTTAGAATTTGATTATTATAAATAAATGCGGCCGTGGGGTTCTTGTTTGAAATTGAAAAACAGAGTCATACTGCTTTCAGCAGTATGAACTTGTTGGGTCAAAACTGCATCTGAAAAACTCGTTTTCCGAATCTACCCAATATACCATAGCTACTGAATGTGACTGCGGCCCTGTCTGTTTTCAAATTCCAAATAAAGTCCCTCTGTCACATCAATTTGGAAAGGAACATATATATGACTATAACAAGCAAACAGCGTGCCTATTTAAAGAGCCTTGCCAATAATATTACTCCTATTTTTCAGGTGGGAAAGGCAAGTCTTACACCGGAAATCGTAACCGCAGTGGATGAAGCATTGGAAAAAAGAGAACTAGTGAAACTTTCCGTGCTAAAAAATTGCTTTGATGACCCAAAGGAAATTGCAGATATGCTGGCAGAGCGTACACGTTCTCTGGTAGTTCAAGTGATAGGAAAAAAGATTATACTATACCGTCCAGCGAAAAAAGATGC
>JAAWLS010000298.1 GCA_022798035.1 Lachnospiraceae bacterium
GAAACTTTTTCAGGAGATAACGGCAGAACAGATAAAAGACGGCAGGGTGACGATTCTGAAAAATGGAGTCCGCGCTGTCACCAGCCATATCAGGCCGATACTGGATATTCCCACTTACCGGGAAATTCTGTTTCCGCTGAACAAAAAGAAGCTGGAGCCAGAGCCGGGAATGGCGGCAAAGGGTTTGGCAGAATCCAATCTCTTGGAACTGCTGGAAAAAGCTCATGGAGCGGAGGACAGTTTTTGCTTTCGACTGGGAGTCCACAGCAGAATGCCGCTGGATAAACGCAGTGATTTTGCCAAAAAGTGTGCGTTTGCGCTGGAGCGGGAGACGGGACACAGGCTGTATAATTCCACATCAAATTATGAATTGGAGATTCGATTGGTGGAGAGCAGAGAGGGAACGTTTCTGCCTCTGGTAAAATTGTATACCATGCCAGAACAGCGGTTTGCTTATCGCAGACACGTTGTGGCGGCTTCCATAAGACCGGAACAGGCGGCAGTGATTTCCCGTTTGGCCAGGCCTTATATGATGGAGAGAGCCCAGATTTTAGACCCCTTTTGCGGAGTGGGAACCATGTTGTTAGAGCGGGAGCGTGTCTGTACTGTAAGGCAGATGTATGGAATTGATATTTTTAAGGAAGCCATTAACGGGGCCAGGGAGAATACCAGACTGGCCGGGAAACATGTCAATTATATTCAGCGTGATTTTTTCACTTTTCAGCATGAGTATCTTTTTGATGAGATTATCACAAATATGCCGGAGCGGGGCCAGAGAACAAGAGAAGAGCACGATTCATTTTATGGAAAATTCTTTGAAAAAGCAGAAGAAGTGCTGACGGACCGGGGAAAAATAATTTTGTATTCCAATGAAAAGAATTATGTAAAAAAACAGCTTCGGCTCAGAAAAGAATTTACATTAATCCAGGAATACGGCATGGACGAGAAGGATAATTACTATCTATTTATTATTGGGAAAAGGAATTGGGAAAAGCGATGAACAGGGAAGAGAAACATGGGGAAAGAGAGGAAGAACTGCAGCAAAACCATTGGAATATGAACTTTTACGCGTCAGGCGTTGAGGTTTTAAATAATATAGGCTGCGGAATCTGCGTGTCTTCATCAGATGAAAAATTGTTGTTTGCAAATGAGAAGTTCTGTGATTTCTTCTATGGAAAAGTAGATGGAAAAAGCGTGAAACAGCTTTTGGCTCAGGCATTAGAGAACAAAGAAAAAGATAACAGCGGCGAGCTGTATATGGAAGAAGAGGACAGGTGGTTTGACGTCCATCAGACAGAGATTTGCTGGGTGGACCAGAGAATGGTGGATTTGTATACCGTGTACGATATTACAGAGACGAAGCGGTATCAGCAGAAAATAGAAAAGCAGATTAACAATGACTTTCTGACAGGACTTTACAATCGAATGCGCTGTGAGCAGGATTTGGAGGCACAGATTGCACAGGCAAAGAAAAGCAGAGGAGAGGGCGCGCTGCTTTACATGGATTTAGATGATTTTAAGCATATCAATGATGGACTCGGACATCAATACGGCGATGTGCTGTTGAAAGCCATCTCCCACAGCCTTCAGAGAATTCCGGGAATCGAGAGTACCTGCTATCGAATGGGTGGAGACGAATTTATCGTTATCGTCACAGACACGAATTTCTGCATGGTGGACAGAATTCTAAAAGATATCCGTGAAATTTTTGAAAAACCCTGGTTTTTGAAAGGGGCCGATTACTATTGTACTATGAGCATGGGAATTGCCCGTTTTCCCTCAGACGGCGATACCGTGCAGGAACTGATTAAAAAGGCAGACCTAGCGCTGTTGGAGGCAAAAAAGGCAGGGAAGAACCGGTATGAGTTCTACAATGAGGAGGCGGACGGAGCTTCTTTTAAGAGGCTGGATTTAGAGAAGAATATGCGCAATGCCACCATGAATGCCTGTGATGAGTTTGAGGTGTATTATCAGCCTATTGTGGATGTGTCCAAACCCGACAATCCCTGCATGGGGGCGGAAGCTTTGATACGATGGAACTGTGAGAGCCTTGGATTTATTTCTCCCGCGGAATTTATTCCCCTTGCAGAATATCTAGGATTGATTAATCCCATTGGAGACCATGTACTCCGTCAGGCGTGCCGCCACTGTAAAAAGTGGAATGAGTCTGGGCATCCCGAATACAAGGTGAACGTAAACCTCTCTGTGGTACAGCTTTTGAGAAATGATATGGCAGACCGGGTGAAGGAAGTGCTGGAAGAGACAGGGTTGAATCCATGGAATCTCACATTGGAGGTGACAGAGAGCCTTGCCATCAATGATATGACTAGGATGAAGCAGATTTTGGGGCAGATTAAAGAGCTGGGCGTGCGGGTGGCCCTGGATGATTTTGGAACGGGCTACAGTTCTCTGAATCATATCCGGGAAATGCCCATTGATGTGATTAAGATAGACCGCTGTTTCATAGAAGATTTGGGGAAAGACGAGTTTGCAGATGCTTTTGTAAAGATTGTCTGTGAGCTGGCCGCTGTCATCGGTATGAATGTGTGCGTGGAAGGTGTGGAACATGACCGGCAGTACGAGATATTGAAAAAAATGCAGATTCAGATGATACAGGGATTTTATTTTGACCGGCCTATGAAAGTAGAAGATTTTGAAAAAAAATATGTATAAAATTCAAAAATGTCATTGACATTTTTCAGGGAATTTGTTATTATTTACAGGTCGTCGGAAATGCGGAAGTGCTGGAATTGGCAGACAGGCAAGACTAAGGATCTTGTGTCTGTATAGACGTGTGGGTTCAAGTCCC
>JAAWLS010000299.1 GCA_022798035.1 Lachnospiraceae bacterium
TACGACGTCATCTCTCGGGAAGACAATTTCTATATCACGGCAGAAGCAGGGGCTCTCTTACAGGATATTCAGGCCCAGCTTCGGAAAAATCATCTGTTTTTTCCCGTGGAACCTACGGAAGAAACTGCAACCATCGGCGGCGCTTTTGCCTGCAATGCCAAAGGCGTAACCTCTCTCAAATATGGTTCCTGCTCCGAGCATGTAGTATCTCTTCAGGTTCTCACCCCGGATAATACCTTACTGACAATTCCCAGAAATCAATACTTTTTTACAGAATCTGGCTGTCCTCTGCCTGACGGCAGTTTCCTCTCCTGCCATCCGCTTTCTGTGAAAAAAGAACGGATTCCTCTGCTCCCTTATGTGGGAATGGATTTGATTGACCTGTTTGCTGGAAGCGAGGGAACTTTGGGCGCCATTCTCTCTTTGGAACTGAAAGCAATTCCCATCCCCGCTTCCCGCTGGTCGTTGTTCTTTTTCTTTACCGAGGAAGCAGAAGCGTTGGAATTCTCCCGCGCCCTGCAGCCTCTGACTGAGGAATCTGCAGAAATTCTTTCTGCAGAATTCTTCGACCCGTTCTCCCTCTCCCTGTTTGAAGAGGCCAGAAAAGAACAATCTGTACTGGAAACACTGCCTGCCTTTCCGCCTGGAACCTCCTGCGCTGTTTTGCTGGAAGCCGCCTCAGACTCAGAGGAGGACATGGAAACGCTTCTCTTCTCACTCCTGGAACTTTTCCCAGATGAAACCCGCACCTGGGCTTCTGATTCCAGCGTTGACAGGGAACGCTTCCGCTCCATACGCCACGCCATACCGGAAAAAATCAACCAGCGGATTCACTCTGCCGGCAGTCAGGACAAACGGATTCACAAACTGCCTCTTGATTTATCCGGACCACCTTCACAGTTTCCGGAATATCTGAACATATACCGGGAAGCCATTGAGGATTCCAAGATACCTGCATCTATCTGCGGCCATATTTTGGAAAACCGTCTCCATGTGAATTTCCTGCCAAACGACTATTTGGAATTCCAAAAAGCCCGGGAAACCATGGAACACATAACAGAGAAAATTCTAAACATGGGCGGCTGTCCCTGCGCTGAAAATGGAATCGGAAAAATAAAACGTCCTGTTCTGCAAAAATATCTGTCAGAAGAAGAATCTCAGCTTCAAAAAACCGTCAAAGACTTTTTCGATTCCCAGCATAGATTTTGTGCTGGAAATATCTTATGACAGCAGATATAATAGATATCACAAACCTTGACATACTATGTCAGGTTTTATGTGCTATTTTGTTATGAGGGAGGAGCGTTAGATGCAGGAAAGCAGGTTATTTCAGATTGTGTACTATCTACTCGGCAAAGGACAGTCCACTGCCCCGGAACTTGCGGAAAAATTCGAGGTATCCGTCAGAACGATTTACAGGGACATCGACGCTTTAAGCGGAGCAGGCATCCCCATTTACACGGAGACTGGCAGAAACGGCGGCATCCATCTGATGGATGATTTTATTTTAGATAAAACAGTATTTTCAGAGGAGGAAAGGCAAGAAATCCTCACCGCTCTGCAGAGCATAAATGCTGCGCAGAACAACAATAACAGCCAGACACTGGAGAAACTTTCCGCAATGTTTCATCTGCCTTCGGAAAACTGGCTTGAAGTAGATTTCTCCAGGTGGGGAAACAAAGATTTTGATAATGCAAAATTTCAACTTCTGAAATCAGCAGTCATCCACTGTAAAAATGTTAAAATCCATTACGCAGGTCCCGAGGTGATAAGCGAAAGAATCGTACAGCCATGCAGACTGGCCTATAAGGCAAACGCCTGGTACCTGGAAGCCTTCTGCACGCAAAAGCAGGACTGGCGGATTTTCAAGTTAAACCGCATTTTAGACTTGGAGATTTTGAATGAGATTTTTCCCCGTCGAGACTTTCCAAAATTAATCGATAATTTTGAAGGAGAATGCAATCTGATTACCCTCCGTTTCCCGAAAGAAATGGCATACCGCGTATACGATGAATTCGACAGACAACACATACAACGGCAGGAAAACGGGGATTTCATTGCGTCCGCCAAAATGCCGGAAAACGAATGGCTGATAAGTTTCCTGCTGTCATTTGGGACACAGGTGGAAATCCTGTCTCCTCTCTACCTGAAAAATATTTTGGCTGAGCAGGCAAAATTGATATATGAAAAAAACAAATCTTAACTGGGACATCTCCCATAAGATAATAAAAATGCAGGGAGGAACAACATGCATTTCGTGACAGCAAAAGGAATCCTTTCTTCCAAAAACGGAATAAATTTGTACCGCGGCTGTTCCCACGGCTGTATTTATTGCGATTCAAGAAGTAAATGCTACCACATGGAACACGCCTTTGAAGATATTGAGGTGAAGGAAAATGCCATTGACCTTCTGACGCACGCCCTCACACACAAACGCAGAAAATGCATGATAGGGACAGGTTCCATGACAGACCCCTACATCCCTTTAGAAATAAAACTTGGAAATGTCAGAAAAGCTTTGCAGGTCATCTATGAGCAGGGATTCGGATTTACGGTTATCACAAAATCAGACCTCATTCTGCGGGATTTGGACCTTTTGCAGAAAATAAATAAAAGGACAAAATGCGTTGTGCAGATGAGCCTCACCACTTACGATGAGGATTTGTGCAGAAAAATCGAGCCAAATGTGAGCACCACAAAAGAGCGCTTCGCCGTCTTAAAAAAACTCCGGGATGCGGGAATCCCTTCCGTTGTGTGGATGAGCCCTATTCTGCCCTTTATCAATGATACGAAAGAAAA
>JAAWLS010000300.1 GCA_022798035.1 Lachnospiraceae bacterium
AAATTAAAAATCCGGAAGTGCAGAAGGCTCTTTCGGAAATAGAAACGGAGATTACAAAAAGGCTATAAGCTATTGAAAATACAAATGTGAGGCTACAAACATGAAAAAATGTACGATAGGACTGTTTTCAAAAATTATTGCATTTCTGGTCTTTGCGGGTTTTTTTGTTCCATTGATGGGCATTTCTTTTTATTTTGCGTTCCTCTATCCACAGACACCACATGAGGAACGGCTGATTTTTCTGGCCGGGATATTCATGTGCGGCGGTCTTGTGGCCTTTGCCATTTACCGCACGTTTTATCTGGGGCTTATCTGGGCGGAATATGATATGGAAAAGGTAATCTTCCATTATTCCCGCAAAGAAGAATACAGGTTCCAGTGGGAAGAAATACCGGGGAGCCAGGTGCAGGTTGAGCGGGCAGGTGGTGGATATGTTTTCTATATCCAGGGGAATGGGCGGCAGAGAAAGATTCCTCTGAACCGTCTTTCAAAAGGCTATAAAGATTTTGAAAAAACACTGGAGCTGGCAGGAGTGCTGCATCGGATCGGCGTAAAGACAATGGAAGAATTTAGGAGGGATGCAGAACGGGTATTTGAACAGTTCCAAATGTATCGTGAGGCTCACCCAGGTTCCACTCCACCAAAGCCGGAAGGAAACTGTGTGATCTGTCCGGACTGTCAGGGAAAAGGGCTGCATCTTAAAAAACTACCGCTGCTGAAGGTGGATGTGGGAAAGGTCTGTAAGACTTGCGGCGGCTCTGGTTATCTGCCGAAATAATAACATGCTGTGAATATATCATGATGGAGGAAATAGTGTATCACTGGTGTGATAATTTTGAAAAACTTATGACAAAGTTTAAGCGGCGATGTGGAATGGTTTTTTCTCTGTTCTTTTGTGTGTTGCTCTGCGGCTGTCAGGTTCTGTTTCCGGAAGAGCATACAGAGTTAATTGTGGACGGGAAATATAGACCTTTCAATGTTCCAAGGATGACGATGGAAAAGTTGATGGAGCTGGTGGAGGCGGAGGATGTTGATTACATTTATGAGGTGTTCTCTCCAGCTGTTAGGGAAAACACAGAAGGGCTTTATGAGCAAATTCAGGAATTTATTCGCTTTGTAGAGGAAAATGTAACCGCTTGGGATTTTTCTTCGGGGAGTGGAACCATAGATCGCAAGAGCGGTGTTACGTTAGCAAAACAAACCAATTTATATACGTTTGAAACAAGCAGTGGAATTTACAGATGTGATATTTCAGATGTGGTAAATAATACAACCCAAGAGGACACGATAGGTTTTTCAAATATAATGATTTTTCCCGAAGAGCTGTCCAAAGAATATGCGCCCAAGAAGCCAGCAGGCGTTTATATCGTATACCGGGTGGAGGATATACCGCCGAATGCCTCGGCTGAACCGTTTTCTCTGGAAATATTGATGCAGTTCACCGCCGAAGGAAACTCGGATGATGTTTATGAGTTGTTTTCCCTAAATGCAAAGAAAAATGCGAAAGAGTTGAAGGGAAAAACATTAGAATTGATGGATTTTTTGAATGAGCAGGTTATTTCTTGGGAGCCGTACACATGGACAAAGAACATAGAAATTGTAAATGGAGCTAAAGTTACAACACAGGAAATGTTCTTCTATCTGCACACAAACAGTGAGATGTATCGCTGTGATATTCGTGAAGTTTTGGAAAATAGAAGTCAAGAGACCGATACCGGATTCTCCAGCATTTCGATTTTTCCGGCACTGTACCCTGGTGAAAAGCCGGAATACGAAGACGAGGTTTATAAAGGGTATTGCACCTGGGGTCGGGAGAATATGGGCATTTCTATAGTGTACCAGTAGGAGAACCAAGTCAACTAAGGAGATTCGTATGGGATTGTTTGACAGATTAAAAAAGAAAGACGAAACAAAGGATGATTTTCTACTGTTTGATAATTACCCCTTTAAGCTCGCCGTGATACAGCAGCTCATGTATGAGCAGGAAGTTTTGGAAAACAAGTATAAGGGTGGAGATCGGTACTTTGAAATATACACGGATGCGGCTGAGGTTTCGGACGAAGAATCCATAAATCGTTTGAAATCATATATCGAGCAGGGAAATAACTTTTTTAAGAAATTAAAAATTCCTTGCTCTCTGGCAGATAAGGTAACGAAACTTTATGTTGGTGAGGAACTGGATGTATATTACCATATCAATCCACAGTGGCTTGATTTTGATACATATTTTGAGGATGGAAAGGACTTTGACATTACAGATATAAGCGAAAGGGAAATTCGGCAGTTTCCGAACCTTGCTTCAATCACATTCAATATGTATCATGCTCCCTCAGAGGAATTGGTTAAGAAAATAATGGGCTGGGGAATTGAAGTGCATCTTCCAAATTAACAAAGTATAGGAACCTTGAATGCACCGAGAGCAGGTGAAAGGAATGAAAAAGCAGAATGGAAAAAGATGAGACATACAGGCAAAGATCATTTTTTCAGACAGGAATGCCACTATTTGTGGTTGCATTGTTTTTTCTGATTGCGGCTTTGTGCTTTTGCCTTAAAAGAGGTACGCTTTTATTGGCAGTAGTTTTGCTTGTAATTGGGCTCCTGTTCCTGATGCTGGGAGCAGGAAGAGTAAAAAAGGAGACAAAAAATATCCTGCGGTTTGTTCAGGAAAGCTCCGTTTTTTATCACAGATGCTATCCGCCTTTGAGAGTAACTGATATTCTGGACTGTTTAAAGAAGGAAGGTTTTGAAGTGGCGGAATATCCTTTTGGCAATTATTATTGTCATCGGAACAT
>JAAWLS010000301.1 GCA_022798035.1 Lachnospiraceae bacterium
TCTCTCAAATCAGCGGCGGCTCCAGAACCAGCGTGGGCGGTTATGTGGATGAAGAACCGGAAAAAGAAAATTCTGCACAGTTTGACGTCAGCGACAACCGTACATTAGACGAGGTAGTGAGGTGGCTGATGGAGATGGAATATGTGCCCAGTTTCTGCACAGCCTGCTACCGGGAGGGAAGGACAGGAGACCGCTTTATGACGCTTTTAAAAAGCGGTCAGATTGTCAACTGCTGTCATCCCAATGCATTGATGACTTTGAAAGAATATTTGGAAGACTATGCTTCCGATAAGACGAAAGCCATCGGAGATAAATTGATTGAAAAAGAACTGGACGTTATCACCAATCCCAAAGTGAAAGAGAAGGTGGTGGAATATCTGGACAATATTCATCAGGGGCAGCGTGATTTCCGGTTCTGATAAGTGAGGCAGCCTTTGGAAAAAAGAGCAAGAGATGCTTCAAAGTAAAAACCAAGGCATCGGTACTGCAAGAAATAAAGCAGGGAGACACCAAGCACTGCCAGACCATAGAGCCAGAGCAGAAAAACAATATCTTCTGCTGTCCCAAAGATATGAAAGCAGACCATTGAGAAAAAGGGAAGCAGACAACAAAATAAAATCAAAGACAGCCAGGAACAGACGTATACTTTTCCCGCATGTTTGCCGGGCCGATGCATATGATTATGGAAAGAGCAGAGAACTCTGGAAGAATGCCGGCCAGATATTGCAGAAGTTCGGATTTCTTCCGATACAGGGAAAGCTGCGTCAGCTCCTGGCTGTTGTCTCCGATTCCCATGCAGACAATCCGGGCTTCGCAGAGGCCCAAAAGACGGCCTGCAGGAGCCAGGCAATCGTAAGTTTAAAGTAAGGAAGCAGTAAGGTTTGATTTGTCTTGCAACCACAATGTAATTCTGTTAAAATTGATTAGGCAGAACAGGGGAATGGATATGAGCGTACAAGATAAAATAGAACATATTTTAAGGAAGATACATTTGCTATTTTCAGAATGTGCACCTTATGAAAACAGCGCCACAAAAATCATTGTGGAGAAACAGGTGGTCTTTGAATTGCTGGAGCAGTTGAATCTGGCAGTTTATGAAGCGATGGATGAATACGAAGTAACATCTCAGAAACATGATTTGGCGGAGCGGCGCTGTGAGAAACGAGGCGAGGAAATCATTCAGAAAGCCAGCAAACACGCAGACGATATCTATGCGGCTTCTATTATGTACACAGACGACGCCATTAATCGAATCTGTTATATTATGGACGACGCCAATCATGCCATCAAAGATATTTTTCATAAGATGAATCATGAGATAGAGGAACAGAGGGAGCGGGTGCGCCGCAATCAGTTAGAGCTGACGGGACAGCTTCAAGATTTTGCAGATACCGGAAAATATGTGAAGCTGATTGCAGAGGTCAATAAACAGTTAGAGCAGGAGCAGCGTCAGAAAGCAACGGGGAAGAAAGAGAGACGCATACAGAATGAGGGAAAGTCTTATTCTGCCGTAAAACCGGAAATCAAGATAAACAAGGCATATTTTGAACGTACCGGCAAGAGTTATGAGCTGGATATACCAGAGCAGGAGGAAGAGCAGGAGGAGACAGACAGCAGTCTGGCAAGAGTGACAGGCAGAGAATTTGCGGAGAGCCTGCGCCGGCGGGCAGAGAGAAAAAGGGCGAGAGAAATAGAAGTGGAGGATATGTCCAAGGAGTCAGGGAAAGAGCCGGAACAGACAGAGGAGAAGGCCGGACTTCAGGATATTCTGGAGAAAGCAGGCGCAGGGCTTGCGGCTCTGGTGGAGACGGAATTGGAAGCCGCTTCAGACGGCGGAGTCATGGGGGTTCCGGCAGAGGAGGTAATGGAGGAAGAATCCTTAGAACTTTCCCCGGAAATCCGCGGGGAGCTGGACGCAGAGTATTTTAAGTGGAAAGAGGAGGAAGCTCCGGAGAAAAAAGAGAGACGTTTTCTCTTTGGGCGCAAATCGTGACGATGAAATAAAAACAATATACACAGCTTGCGGAGAATTCTGCTTTGCAGAATTCTTTTTGTATCACAGAAAACTTGGCTCTTCCATATTCTGGCTGACAGAGGAACAGAGCCATAATTTTAGAAAATCTTAATAAATTTTATTTCTTTAATTTAACATTCCGCTGATATAATGGAGAAAACAAGGCGGAGATTTATCTGAGGTGAAAAACATGAAGAGTATATTAGTTTGTGATGATGACAAAGAGATTGTGGATGCCATAGAAATTTATCTGCAGCAGGAGGGGTACTGCATTCTCAAGGCATACGATGGAGAACAGGCACTGCAGATTCTGAAAGAACAGGAGGTGCATCTGCTTATCATAGATGTGATGATGCCGAAACTGGACGGAATCCGGGCCACCCTGAAAATCCGGGAGGACAGCAGCATACCCATCATTATTCTGTCTGCAAAATCAGAAGATGCGGACAAGATACTGGGGTTGAATATTGGGGCAGATGATTATGTGACGAAACCCTTTAATCCGCTGGAGCTGGTGGCACGGGTGAAATCTCAGCTCAGACGCTACACTCAGCTGGGAAATGCGGCGGAGAGCAGCAAACGTGTCTACCAGGTGGACGGGCTTATTATCAACGATGATTTAAAAGAAGTTACAGTGGATGATGTTCTGGTAAAACTTACCCCTATTGAGTACAATATCCTTTTGCTCTTGGTCAAGAATCAGGGAAAAGTTTTTTCCATCAACCAGATTTATGAGAGTATCTGGAATGAGGACGCCATT
>JAAWLS010000302.1 GCA_022798035.1 Lachnospiraceae bacterium
GCTGGGCGCGTTGAGTGAAGATTCCAGTATTATGGGTAAAGCGTTGATTTTCGTGGCTCTGGCAGAGTCAATTGCTCTTTATGGTCTGCTGATTTCTTTCTCCATTTTAGGATAGAGGGGACAGAGAGTAAAAGAAATTATTACTTCTTTTGCTGGCTATCTGTTTGCGCCAAAAAGTGCACAGAATGGAGGACATTATGAAGATGTATCTGATTAGTGATAACAAGGACACCTACACGGGAATGCGTCTTGCAGGCGTGGAAGGTGTTGTGGTACATGAGCGGCAGGAATTAAAAGAGGCATTGGACAAGGTATTCCAGGATAAAGAAATTGGAATTGTATTGCTGACAGAGAAATTCGGCAGGGAATTTCCAGATTTGATAGATGATGTGAAACTGAACCGCCGTCTGCCTCTTCTAATTGAGATTCCTGACCGCCATGGGACCGGGCGGAAAGAAAATTTCATTACGGATTATGTCAGCGAGGCAATTGGACTTAAGCTTTAGGATAGCTTGATTCTATCCAGGCAGGAGGAGAACAGAATGCAGATAAAGGAAAAATTGGAAGTGTTCCAGAAGTTTGCACTGGATGTGGCAAACACGGAAAGCGATGTTCTAATAAGAGAATACAGAGAATCCTGTGAAAAAGAGTTAGAGGAATTCCGCAGTTACAAACAGATGGAGATGGAACACAGATTAAAAAAAGAAGAGAATGGAATCCGCAGAGAGGCAAATCGAAAAGTGTCAAAAGAGGTGCTCCGCCAGAAACGGATTTTGGATAACTGCAAACGGGAATGGAAGGAAAAGCTCATTGCCCAGGCAAAAATTCTGCTGGAGGAATATCAGAATACGTCAGAGTATCAGGAATATCTAATAGCCAAAATCAAGATGGCAAAAAAAGTGGCTGAGCAAGAGGCGGTGCTTATTTATATCAATCCTTCCGACGCGGACAAAAAGGAAGAACTGGAGAAAAAGACAGGCGTGGACCTGACTGTCAGTAATATAGATTTTGGCGGAGGAATCCGAGCTGTGATTCGCTCCAGAAACATCTTGATTGATGAATCCTTTGTGACGAAGTTAGAGCAGGAGGAGACTTATCTATGAGTGTGACAGGTAAAATATATGGAATAAACGGCCCCATTGTTACCATTCAAGGGAATCTGGGATTTAAGATGTCAGAGATGGTCTATGTGGGAGAGAGCCGTTTGGTAGGAGAAGTCATCGGATTGAAGAAGGAGCAGACTACTATACAGGTTTTTGAGGAAACCACAGGGCTGCAGCCGGGAGAGCTGGTGGAAGGCGCCGGAAGAGCTATCTGCGTAACACTTGCACCTGGAATTATCACAAACATTTTTGATGGAATCGAGCGTCCCCTGCAGTTAATTGGAAGGCAGTCCGGCGCCTATATTCCAAGGGGAGTAAACGTGGATTTGTTGGATAAGCAGAAAAAATGGCCCGCGAAGATTTTGGTAAAAGAGGGAGATGTGCTGGTTGGAGGTACAATTATTGCAGAGGTGCCTGAGACGCCGGCCATTATGCATAAAGTGATGGTTCCGCCTGGCATGGAGGGAACTGTCTTACATACGGTGGAAGATGGCGATTACACCATCGAGGAAACCCTGGTGACTATCCGCAATCAGGCAGGTGAGCAGGAAAATATTACGATGACCCAGCAGTGGCCCATTCGCGTGCCAAGGCCCATTCAAAGCCGATATCCGGCAGACCGCCTTCTGATAACGGGACAGCGTATTTTAGATACGTTGTTTCCCATTGCAAAAGGCGGAACTGCAGCTATTCCAGGCGGTTTTGGAACGGGAAAGACCATGACTCAGCATCAGTTGGCAAAATGGTCCGATGCAGATATTATTATCTACATTGGATGCGGAGAACGTGGGAATGAGATGACTAACGTGCTGGAAGAATTTTCACAGCTTGTCGACCCCAAGACAGGAAATCTCTTGATGGACCGAACTGCCTTGATTGCCAATACTTCTAATATGCCGGTGGCGGCTCGTGAAGCAAGTATTTATACAGGGCTGACTCTGGCAGAATACTACAGAGACATGGGATACCATGTGGCCATTATGGCAGATTCTACTTCCCGGTGGGCGGAAGCGCTGCGTGAGCTTTCCGGAAGACTGGAGGAAATGCCTGCGGAAGAAGGCTTCCCGGCATACTTAGCTTCTCGGCTTTCCGCCTTTTATGAACGCGCCGGATATGTGGAGAATTTAAACGGAACCGATGGAAGCGTTACGATTATCGGAGCGGTTTCTCCTCAGGGCGGAGATTTTTCAGAACCAGTCACTCAGAATACCAAGCGGTTTGTGCGCTGTTTTCTGGCATTGGACAAATCTCTTGCATACGCGAGACATTATCCGGCCATTAACTGGCTGACCAGCTATACGGAATATCTGAATGATTTGGAAGGGTGGTACAATGCAAATGCAGGAGCAGATTTTATTTCTTGCAGAAATGAACTGCTGAATATCCTTACCACAGAGAGCCGGTTGAATGAGATTGTAAAACTAATCGGAAGCGATGTGCTTCCGGATGACCAGAAATTGATTCTGGAGATTGCAAGGGTAATCCGCCTGGGATTCTTACAGCAGAATGCATTTCATGCAGAGGACACCTTTGTCCCTCTGGAAAAACAGCTTTTGATGATGAAGATTATCATTTATCTCTACAATAAATGCAGGGAATTGATTGAGGTGGGAATGCCCATGGCACTGCTTCGTGAGGACAATATTTTTGAAAAAATTATTGCCA
>JAAWLS010000303.1 GCA_022798035.1 Lachnospiraceae bacterium
GATGGGAATAAAAAATAATAGAAATGGAGGGCGCTATGTTATACAGAGTAAATCCCAAAAACCAGAAACAGTTGTCTATTTTAGGCTATGGCTGTCTGCGTTTCTCAAAAAAAGGAACTGGAATCGACCAGGCAAAGGCAGAAAGAGAGATGCTTGCCGCCCTTGAGAAGGGGGTAAATTATTTCGATACGGCTTACACTTATGGAGGAAGTGAAGTCTGTCTCGGAAAGTTTCTGGCAAAAGGCTACAGGGACAAAGTGAATATTGCCACAAAGCTCCCCCATTACTATTTGAAACAGCCCGGAGATATGGAGCGGTATTTTAAGGAGCAGTTGGAGCGTCTCCAGACAGACCATGTGGAATATTATCTCATGCATATGTTAAACGACATCGCAGCGTGGGAACGGATTCAGACTTTGGGAATCCTGGAGTGGATTGAGAAGAAAAAGGCAAAGGGGCAGATTCAGAATATTGGCTTTTCTTTTCACGGAAATACCGATAACTTTCTGAAAATTCTGGAGGCTTATGAGTGGGACTTCTGTCAAATTCAATATAATTATATGGATGAACACAGCCAGGCAGGCAGACGAGGACTGCAGCGGGCCCATGAAAAAGGAATTCCTGTCATCATAATGGAACCTCTGCGGGGCGGACGGCTGGTGCAGGGACTTCCCAAGACGGCCGTGAAGATTCTGGAAAAAGAAGAACCCAGGAGAAGTCCGGCGGAATGGGGTCTGCGCTGGCTGTGGAATCAGCCGGAAGTGACAGTGGTATTGTCCGGCATGAATGACACGGCACAGGTAGAGGAAAATGTGCGCATTGCATCAGAGGCGGAAGCTGGCTGTATGACAGAACATGACATGGAAGTGATTGAACAGGTTAAGGCAGAGATTAACCGGTATATGAAAGTTCCCTGTACTGGGTGCGGATATTGTATGCCTTGTCCGGGAGGCGTGGATATACCAGGCTGTTTTTCTGCATATAATACCAGGTACACAGATAACTGGTTCAGCGGGATAAAGGCTTATTTTATGTGCACCACACTTCGAACCAACCCCTCCAATGCCTCAAAATGCCTGAAATGCGGAAAGTGCGAGCAGCACTGTCCCCAGAAAATTTCCATCCGTCAGGAACTGGAGCAGGTGAAAAAGCATATGGAAGGTCCGGCCTATAAGCTGGCAGGAGTGATAGCAGGGAGAATTGGGAAGTATTAATATGTGATGTGCCCATATTACAAGGAATGGCTGAGTTCAGCACACGCCGTTTGCAAAGCTCAATGGGACTTAGCACCTTCAGCCAAATAAATCGCGAAAAATACGTGCAAGCACGATTTTCTTCGGTTTATTTGGCTGGTTGAACTGATATGTAAAAATCTGCGGTTTTTTGGGAAAAAATAAAGGAAATAAGGAGTTTATGCGGAATATATCATGTAGAGGTGATGCAGAGTGCTCATTAGAGAAAACATGGAACTGCTGGAGAGAACATATCTGAGCCCTTTTGCCGCACTGAGTCAGAATTCCAGAGGACGGGACAGGGAAGAAGCTCAGTGTGACATTCGGCCGGTATTCCAAAGGGACAGGGACAGGATTCTTCACTGTAAATCTTTCCGGCGTCTAAAGCATAAAACACAGGTATTTTTGACACCCAGAGGGGACCATTACCGCACAAGGCTGACCCATACCCTGGAAGTGTCTCAGAATGCCCGCACCATAGCAAAAGCCCTCCGGCTGAATGAAGATTTGGTGGAAGCCATAGCCTTGGGACACGATTTGGGGCATACGCCTTTTGGACATGCAGGGGAACACATATTAAATGATATCTGCAGGAACGGATTTCACCACAATGAGCAGAGCGTGCGGATTGTAGAGATTTTGGAAAAGAACGGAGAAGGGCTGAATCTTACCTGGGAAGTGCGGGACGGGATGCTGAATCATCAGACCCGTTTAATGCCTTCTACAATGGAAGGAAAGATTGTACGTCTCTCTGACAAAATTGCATATATCAATCATGATATTGATGACGCCATTCGGGGCAGAGTGCTTTCGGAAGAAGATATACCGAGAGAATACCGGGAAATTCTGGGAGATACTACCAGAAAGCGTCTGGACACATTGATACATAACATTATCACAAACAGTCTGGGAAAAAATGATATCTGTATGTCGGAGGACGTGGAGCAGGCTATGAAAGGGCTGCGGAAATTTATGTTTGAAAATGTATACCGCAATCCGTTGGCAAAAGGGGAAGAAGAGCGGGCCAAAGAGTTGCTGAACCGACTGTTTGCTTATTACATCAAACATATAGATGTTCTTCCGCAGCAGTATCAGCGGATGATGGAGCGGGGAGAGGAGAGAGAGCGTGTTGTCTGCGATTACATTGCAGGAATGACAGACCGCTATGCCATTGCCAAGTTTGAGGAGTATTTTATGCCCAAGGCATGGCAGGTAAATTAAAAATCTGTATAAATCTGATTGCATTGAAAACTTGTAGATGGAAAGGAGACGCGTATGCCTTATTATTCCGATGAACTGATTGAGGAGATACGCTCTGCCAATGACATTGTGGATGTGATATCCGGCTACGTACGTCTGCAGAAGAAAGGAAGCACTTATTTTGGGCTGTGTCCTTTTCACAACGAAAAGACACCTTCTTTTTCGGTATCTCAGGGGAAGCAGATGTACTATTGTTTTGGATGCGGCGCGGGAGGCAATGTGATTACATTTCTGATGCAGTATGAAAATGCCACGTTTCAGGAGGCATTGGAGAC
>JAAWLS010000304.1 GCA_022798035.1 Lachnospiraceae bacterium
GAACTTCCAGCCATCAGCACAATCCTTTTGTGATTCTTGCCAATCCCAATACTACGGAAGAGCAGGGAGAATGTTTTGGATGTTCTCTTTTGTATAGCGGTGGTTTCCATATGCAGGCAGAGGTAGACCAGTTTCATCAGACCAGACTTGTAATGGGAATTGACGATTCTGATTTTGTCTGGAGCCTGCAGCCAGGGGAAACTTTTGTGACGCCGGAAATCGCTATGGCTTATAGTGACTGTGGGCTGGCCAGGCTGTCCCATTGTTATCACAATAGTTTTCAGAATCATTTGATTCGGAGCTCCTGGAAAGACAAGAGACGTCCGATTCTTGTGAATAACTGGGAAGCCACATATTTTGACTTTAATGCGGACAAGCTTCTGAAAATTGCAAAAGAGGCGGCAGATTTGGAGATGGATATGCTGGTTCTGGATGATGGGTGGTTTGGAAAACGGGACAATGATGATTCCGGTTTGGGAGACTGGTTTGTCAATGAGAAGAAGCTGGGATGTTCCCTGAAAGAGCTGGTAGACAAGGTCAACAATATGGGACTGATGTTTGGAATCTGGTTTGAACCTGAGATGATTTCGGAGGACAGTGAGCTGTATCGAAATCATCCGGAATGGGCTATGGTGGTTCCAGGCAGAAAGCCTATCAAGGGAAGACAGCAGCTTGTACTGGATATGTCTCGAAAAGATGTCTTGGATTACGTGAAAGAACGACTGTTTTCCATTATGGATTCCGCCAATATTCAGTATATTAAATGGGATATGAACCGTTCTCTGGCAACGTCTTACAGCGCATTGCTTCCAAGAGAACGGCAGGGCGAGCTCCGGCACCGTTATGTGCTGGGTCTCTATGAAGTGATGGAAGAATTGCTGGAGCGCTATCCCAATCTGCTGCTGGAGGGCTGCAGCGGCGGCGGAGGCAGATTTGATGCGGGAATGCTCTACTATGCACCTCAGATTTGGTGCAGCGACAACACAGACGCTATTGAGCGGCTGCACATTCAGTACGGAACTTCTTTCTGTTACCCCATGTCCTCTGTGTCAGCCCATGTGTCTGTGTGTCCTAATCATCAGAATGGCCGTGTGACGCCTTTTAAGACCAGGGGAATCTGCGCAATGCAGGGAACCTTTGGATATGAGATGGACTTGAGCAAACTGACAGAGGAAGAGAAAGCAGAGGCAAGAGAGCAGATTCATACCTTTAAGAAACACTACAAACTGTTTCAATTCGGAGATTACTATAGAATTACCTCTCCCTTGGAGAATCCTGATTTCACGGCGTGGGAATATGCGGACAAAGAGGGAAAAGAGGCATATCTGGGCGTAGTGTACACTGACCTTCATGGGAATCCGGCGGCCCATTTGATAAAACTCCGGGGACTGCGTCCGGATGGAACGTATGTTATGTGGAAAAATGCAGAGCCGGCGGGAACTTACACAGGGGCTGCCTTGATGAATGGCGGCATTCTGCTGCCTGTACCTACGGAGAATTACGATTCCTGTCAAATTTATGTCAGGTTAGAAGAAAACTAGAAATATTATTCAGTTATTTGAGCCAGTTTAAACGGATGGATAATGTTTGAACTGGCTCTTTTTATGCACAGTCCCGTGCAATGGAAAATATTTGAACCAGTTCTTTTATGCACAACCCCGTGCAGAGGAAATATGCTGCAGAAGCAGTTGATGATTAGAGAAAACATACCGTTTAGAAATGTTCTGCGAAACAGGGCTGTGTAGAGGATGAGTCAGAATTGTCTATAGCATACGCCTGTTAAAGCATACTGTTGCAAGCACATAATTCAAAAGAGACAGCAGGATGGTGACAGCAATTCCACAGAAATATGCGGATGGCTCAGTCCCGCTGGTCAGCAGTTCCTTGGAATTCATCAGATATCCCGGCAGATATTCCTTTATGTCCGGCAAAAATCCAAGGAGATAGACACCCAGAAAGATACCGCCGGAAATCAGAAGAACAGAAGAATTGGAAGAGAGCAGGGATGACAGAAGAAAGAGCAGGGAAATCAGCCACATGCCAAGAAGGTAGAAACAGAGGGCAGAAAAAAATAAATGAGAGGCAATGCGGTTGTCCCAGTAATAAGCGCTGTAACCATAAGTAATCCCAAAACAAATCCAATAACCAAGTGTCCAGAGTGAAACAGCAGTGAAAGACTTGGCGGCAATGATTTTCCATCTTGCCAGTCCTTTTGTAACCATATTAATTAAGGTCCCCTTCTGGTACTCAGAGGTTAAAATACTGCTGAACACCAAAAGGAGCACAATAAGTGCAAGAGGAATATTTTTGTAGAACTGAGTCCAGGCAGTCAACGCGTTGATTTCTATCTGTGAGAGGAGCAAAGCGGCTTTAGGAATGTCCTGAAAGGCCATCTCCATCAGCCAAGGAGTTAATTTGGCGATTGCCGGATTCATGATACCAAAAAGGATAAAAAGGATAGACAGAATCAGCAGCTTTCCGGTTCGTGTCAATTCTAAAAATTCTTTTTTTGTAAAAGCGCTCAAAGATTTCATTCCTGCGTTACCTCCATAAATAAAGTTTCCAGTGGGGAGCCGCTGCTCTCAGCCAGGTCTTTCATTTCTTCCAAAGTTTTGCAGAGGACAATCTGCCCTTTGTGCAGAAAAGCAATGTTGTCGCAGATACGTTCCACATCAGACAGAATATGGGTGGAAAATATGACGGTAGCCTCTTCCTTAATGGAAGCGAGAATGTCCAAAATCTCTTTTCTTCCGATGGG
>JAAWLS010000305.1 GCA_022798035.1 Lachnospiraceae bacterium
GAATATCTGGAGAGTTTTCCACAGCATACAGAAGGATGTAAATTTTATGTTGGAACTGTCCAGGATTATTTTCACAATTACCAAAATGCCTTTCTCCACTGTTCCTGGCTTCAGAATCATGCTGTCTCTGACGATTACATTGTTTTCTTTTATGATTACATTGACGATTACATGAAGGATACTATTCCTAAAATAGAGCTTCACAAAATATTTCACTGTTTCAAAAAAGAATTAAAGGAAAAAGATATTCAATCCTATTTGGAAATCATAGGAACCCTCAAGAAAAATAATTACAATATGGCCGCCAGCAGCGCAGAATTGTTCATCCACAAAAATACTTTGGCTTTCCGGCTGGACAAAATTCGAAATCGTTTTCAACTCAATCCTTTTCAGGATTCAGCCTCAAAAGAATTTATGGAATATTTTTATTACTATCTGAAAAGTACATAAAAGAATTTTTATCGGCAGATTTTTGTGTTGATGACACAAAAAATCTGCTTTATTTTGTTAGTTGGAAAATTGTAAAACCCGTAAAACATTGGTACACTGAGAAAAACAGAAACAGGAGGTCTGATTATGAAAATATTGTTAGCACCAGATTCTTTTAAAGGTTCTATGACCTCAAACCACATTATTGAACTGCTGTCTCTCTCAGCACAAAAACATTTTAAAGATTGTGAGATTGTTTCTGTTCCTATGGCTGACGGCGGAGAAGGAACAGCAGACGTCATGATTGAGATTATGCATGGAAGCCGTAAAAGCTGTAATGTAACCGGACCGCTGGGAGAACCCGTAGAAGCCTTTTACGGAATACTCTCTCCCTCCACCGCCATCATTGAAATGGCTGCTGCCTCCGGGCTTCCTCTCGTTCCTCAAGAAAAACGCAATCCTTTGGAGACCACTT
Organism: Lachnospiraceae bacterium; assembly: GCA_022798035.1. Taxonomy (GTDB): domain Bacteria; phylum Bacillota; class Clostridia; order Lachnospirales; family Lachnospiraceae; genus Petralouisia. Next base: position 905 of record JAAWLS010000305.1, read on the forward strand.
CTTACGGAACTGGAGAGCTTATCCGGCATGTTCTGGAGGAAGGATGCCAAAATATTATTCTAGCCATCGGGGGAAGCGCCACAAATGACGGAGGAATGGGCGCTGCCGCCGCTCTAGGCGTAACATTTTCAGATAAAGACGGGCTGCCCTTAGAGCCGGTGGGAAAAAACCTTGGAAAAATTCATCAAATACATACAGAACAGATATTTCCAAAACTGGCAGACGCTAAAATTACCATCATGTGCGATGTGAAAAATCCTCTGATTGGAGAAAACGGAGCGACTCGTATCTTTGGTCCTCAAAAAGGCGGCACAAAAGAACAGCTGGTTTTTTTGGAAGAAGGCATGACGCATTACGCCTCTTTCATCAAAAAGCAGTTCAACAAAGATTTTTCTTCTATGGAAGGAGCAGGCGCTGCCGGCGGTATCAGCATTCCTTTCCTGCTTTTTTCCAACGCCCGCCTCTCTTCCGGCATTCAGACTGTGCTGGACACCATCCATTTTGACGCTCTTTTGGAGGGAGTTGATTTGGTGATTACTGGAGAAGGCCGGGTAGACGCTCAATCTCCCAACGGAAAAGTGCTGTCCGGAATCGGCCGGGCCTGCCGGGAAAGAAATATTCCCGCTGCCGCCATTGTAGGGGGAATGGGAAACGGCGCACAGAACATTTATGACTGCGGCATTGATTCCATCATGCCGATTGTCAACAACGCTATGGAGCTTGATACCGCGATTCGCAATTGCGATGAACTGCTGTCAGACGCGGCAGACCGCATGTTTCGCTTTATCAAGATGGGAATTCATATAACGAACAGATGAAAGATTCATCTGAATTAGAAAGGAGAAGGAATTATGGCAACTTTTTTGACAAACGACAATGTGGAAATCTATTATGAGGTGACAGGAGAAGGCAGACCGCTTTTCATGCTTCCAGGATGGACCTGTACTACAAATTTCTGGAAACACAACGTTCAGGAACTTGCAAAAACCTGCAAAGTAATCTGCATGGATATGAGGGCGCATGGAGAATCTGAAAAGGTAATGCACAGCCACAGAATTTCCCGCTATGCTATGGATGTAAAAAACCTTCTGGACCATCTGGATGTGACAGACGTAACGGTTTTGGGATGGTCCATGGGAGCTTCCATTCTCTGGAGTTACATCGAATTGTTTGGAAACCACAGAATCAGCGGACTTGTCTGCGTAGACCAGTCTCCTGCTCAGTACACCGGACCAGACTGGCTCTGGGGACAAAAAGGCTGTTATGACATGGAAATGTTCATCCGTACCTGCTATGATATCAAATACGCTCCCCGGGCTGCTGCTGAAGGTTTAGTAGGCGCATGTCTGCACCACACACCGACACCGGAAGATGCGAAATTTATCGCAGACGAAATTTCAAAATGTCCTCCTTACGTGAGAATTGAGATTATGAGAGACCACACCAATCTGGACTGGAGAGATTTCATCCCTCAGATTAAACTGCCTACTCTTGTCTGTGTGGCAAGAAACAGCAATGTTTTTGACTGGCAGGGAAGCGCATGGGTAGGCGAGAACATCCCTGGCGCTAAAACAGTATTTTTCGAGGATTCCGGACACATGCTCTTCTGGGAAGAACCAGATAAATTCAACAGCACAGTTGGTGAATTTGTAAAAAATCATTGAGGGATTAAGTGTTAAGCATGTTTTGTCAGATTTAAACTCAGTACATATCAAAAGGACCTGCCGCAAATATGGCAAGTCCTTTTGATATGCAAAATACGACGATTCCACAAGACTCTAGTTCCGGCCAAACTCTGAGAGCACCAGTCCTTCATTTCTATCCAGGGTCATGCCCACGCTCCAGCTGTT
>JAAWLS010000306.1 GCA_022798035.1 Lachnospiraceae bacterium
TATGCTTCAATAGGCAGTACCTCCCTCATTCTCAATGTATGAGCGAATGATTGTACCATATAACGAGGAGGCTAATTCTCTTTACAATTTCGTATTGCCCTGCAGACATTGACAGACAAGCACAAAAACGCAAAGACAGGCGTATTATCTGACAATACGCCTGTCTTTGCGTGGTTTCACAGCAAGATGTTATCTTCCACAAGGGCATAACCTGATTCATCTGCCTGCTATTGGCAGCTCGTAAACAAACTTTCGGCAAGCCATAGATTTTCCGAAAATTTCTGGAAGTCATTCCACACTTTTGCGCCTGCTCAATCAGCCTCTTTGCTTCCTCAAGCTTCCACTCATTCAAACTTAAATCTTAAACACCGATTCCATCCTCTCACCAGAAGTTCTGTCACAATAATGGACAGCAATGCAAGAAGCCAGCATTGGTAACTTAAAAAGCCCTCATATCCATGGATTCCAAGAGCAATGAAATATACCATTACATGCAGAGCGTAATACTTTGATATATGTCTGCTGTAATATAGCATCTGCCTTTTAATTGGATTCCCAGGTTCGCACACTTCTCCATCCCTGTCGTGTCTTTCCATAAAGAAAAAAATTATGGCAAAAACAAATATATGCGCCATGCTTGCCGCTGCATGCCAGAAATTTGGCTGTGTATACGCCTCACTCAAAACCGCATACATTTCTGACATGTCTGAACCATACTTTCCAAATATCAGCGCCCACCACAAGACCACAACCAGGACACTGGGGATAGCCAGCATCTTATAAAATCTCTCTTTATCCTTCACATGCCGCAGAACTTTTCCAAAGGCAGCCCCGAACAAGGCATAAGACAAAAAATAGAGGGGTGTGAAAGACACAAACTCTGCTTCTCCAATCAACAGCTTCATAACATATCCAATTATCGGTACATTCACAGGCGTTCCATAGAGAAATGGCGCCGCTATGCTGACTGCCGCGCCGATTATCACATACCCGGCAGTTTTCATATTTAGTTTTTTCAACAATGCCAGGACAAGATATATGATTCCGGTAATAAAAAAGATATTGGTATATTGAATATACATTTCTGTCAAAAACCGGAAATTTCCCATTCCTGCTTCCGACAGATTCCTGCGGACAAAGGGGTAAGGCATCAGCAGCGCTGCTATGTAAGCAATGTTGTTCAAATACTGGTAAATCACCATGCGGACGCCGCTTTTTACAAACCCTGCTGGTGTTGTATCTCTCCCATAAACAGTTCCAATTCCAAGAACAAAGATAAAGATAGCCGCGCCAGACATGGTTGCAAACATATAAATTCCCTGGCTTATGGAATCCTCCTTGGACAAAGTTGCCTGAAAGGCATGAATCAGGTAAATAAACAGCATGAATATACCCTTCAGGTAATCAAACTCCCTTTGCCTTCCGGTATTTATTGTTTCTTTCGAAAAAACTGCGCTCATCTTTTCATCCTTCCAATAAATTAAATCCATTTATGCTGTATCGTTTGATTTTGTTTTTAATGTCTTCCGTTCTCCGCCGATTGATATCCTGTTTTTCGTAAATGTCATCCAGCAGTAAATTGATATTTTTCTGCATCAAAAGATTAGTATGTACCATATTCTGCATGATATCAATTGCATTTTTGGGATTGTTTCGGATGAATTCTTCCAGAGAATCCTTTGTAATGCGCATCAAAAGCACTTCGTCATAGGCAACTACCGTATAAATACCAGGCTGGCTGGAAAGCACATGGGCTTCACCGAAACATTTTGGTTTGGAATAAATCCCAATCAAATGCTCCTCTTTTTCCCCGTATCGAACATAAACTGCCACAGAACCAGATACAATTTTGTACATTTCCTCATAAGTTCCGCCTTCTTTCATAATGATATCGTCTGGATGAAATTTCAGCATTGCCACATTCTCCATTTATATTTCGCACCTTCTTTCTGTGATTTATATACTTATCAGAAAATAATTTACCCCATTCTCAACCTTATGCTCCATCCCTTTGGTTATCCCTTCTATCATTCTGCGGGACAAGTCTTCCTCACCGCCAAAAGGATAAAAAGAGGGCCCATGATAGGAAAAACGCATCTGTACCAGATTTTCCCGTTCACTGTATTCCACATCCAAGGCAATATCCATTTCACCTGTTTTTCCTGCCGCAGACATGAGTTTTTGCATCAGTACTTCCTCCACCACAAGCTGCATAGCGTAAATCTGCCTCTGGGAAAGCTGCTGTTTCCTTCCAAACTCCTCAAGCTGAGTCATAAAGGCCAGGAAGTCAAAGTCACGTGAAATTTTTTCCACGTGCAGTACCTTAATCTGTCGAATAAATATCCGGGTTTTCTCTCTCTTTGGATGTTCAAAAATCTGTTCCGGCGTTCCATCCTCATAGATTCCACCCTCGTCCATATAAAATATTCGTGTAGACACATCCCTGGCAAATTTCATCTCGTGAGTCACAATCATCATAGTCATTCCCTGCCCGGCCAGACTGCGGATAACTGAAAGAACTTCCCCTACCATAGTAGGGTCCAAAGCAGAAGTTGGCTCGTCAAAAAGAATAATTTCCGGTTCCATGGCCACGGTCCTGGCAATGGCCGCACGCTGCTTCTGTCCCCCAGAAAGCTCATCTGGATAGGCAAGGGCCTTGTCTGCGAGCCCGATGGTGCGCAGCAGCTCCATACCTCTGTCATAAGCTTCCTGACGGCTTCTGCCAAGAAGGTCAATCTGTCCCATCATGAT
>JAAWLS010000307.1 GCA_022798035.1 Lachnospiraceae bacterium
GCTATTTTCAAAAAATAAAGTTGCGTCTTGTTCAAATGTTTTGCCGGGATACTTTTCGGCGCCAAGTTCTCCTGTTAATAATTTTTTGGGATCTAAAATAAAATCATATGTAGCAGCAGTGGGGGAGTTTTGATTTACGGTTTGTTGTGGGAAGGCAGGTAGCACCACGTTGAAAATATCTTCTTTTGATACAACGCCCTCCAATCCACCTTCGCCTCTAGCGGCTTTTGGCTTTACAGATGCTTCAGAATCTAATGCAAATGCTGCAAAAAAGCCGCTTGCTACTATCGTCGCTGCTAGAATTCCGACGAATGTTTTTTTGTAACTTCGTTTCATTATAAAAATAACCTCCTCATTTTAATCCTTTTAAACATAATTTTTAGTGGCTGTTTTGGGTTCCTCCTTGAAAATATGTTCTTATTTTGTGGTTTGGTTTATTTACAGATACTTTAAAACAGACTCTCTATAATTTTATCGGCAAAATTATAGAATAACATTAGTCAATCCTACAATTTTTTGACCTATAAATGTTTTTAATTTTTTGGCAACTTGATCTGAATATGAATTCTGAAATCCAATATTGAATCCATACAAAAAATATGTTAAGATCAAAAAAATAACATTTATAGCTTTTAAGGAGAAAGGGTGTTGGCTGGATGAAAAATAAGAAATTAGGATATGCATGGATAAGCTTGTTGTTGACAGGCGCTTTATGCTTGCCGGGTGGTGCGGTTGTCCAGGCGAATGAAAATGTCGAGGAACCGAATGTGGAATTTTCGGAAGAAGTGGTTTCAGCAAATGACCAAGAGTTTTTAGTGGAAGGTGACGGAGGTGACGAATGGGATGCGATTTCAGTAAATGATTTGCCTGATAAGAATAAAGAAATGATTTTAGAAAATAATGAAGACTCTATTAGCCAAGATAAAGAGGCTGTTGGTCAGAATGATGAGGTTGTTAGTCAGAATGAAGAGACTGTTTTAGAAAATAATGAAAATAAAATGGAGGATAGGGCGGAAAATGGAATGCCTTCCCCAGGTGGCGGCTTGTCAGACAATGCTTCTCAACAGAAATATCGTATGGCAGAGGAAAATAAATTGGCGGAGGTGGACCAGGAATCTTTAAAAGTGGTTTTGCCAGTGGAAATACCTTTTTCTATGGTGCTTTTCGGCAAAGAAGGTCAGGCCATGGAAGGAATAGTAAAATCTGAGCAGTATTGTATTGAGAATAAAGGGTATGAAGATGTGAAAATTTCGTTTCAAGGAGTCTGCATAGGAGCAAATCAAAATGATTACGCATTGGGACATGACTTTATGAAAGAAGGTTTGACGCCAGCAAAGAAAAATGCATGGATTTGCCTGAAATGGGAAGATAAAGAACGTAAAGAGATGGATTTGCCGGAAATTGTGATGGGGGATGAAACTACCCCAGGTGAGGGGCAAATTGTGTTGAAGGCTCCCCGTCGAGATGCAAATGGAAACGTAATAGGGGAAAACAATGATTCTAGAGCATATTTTTCCTTTGACGGTGATTTGAAGTCAGATATGGGAGAGGCATGGAGAGAAGATGAGTTAACAATAAAATTGGATTATTCAATAGAGGACATAAAAAGTTCAACGGTGAACGAAAAAATCAAGGATAATGCAGAGGGATTGGATACAGCGGAGGCTTTTGTAGCTAGGAAGAAATTAGAGAATGATTCGGACAATGTCAGCGGAAATGAAAGGGATGAGGAAGGTATATTAGATAAAGGTAAGGACTATAATTTTTCGCAAGTGAGCGAGAATGATGTGGTTAGTGAAAATGATATTAGCGTGTCCAGAAATGATGTGGTTAGTGAAAATGATATTAGCATATCCGAAAATGAAGAATAATTCATAAACTATGGAAGAGTGCCGAAAGTATTCGAAAATAACATGAAATTTTGCGTACAGAGCGTACAAGATTGGATGTGCTAAAATATTTTTCTGTCTTCAAAAAAATATAGAAAAAAGACTAAAGAAATATTTTATCTATCCGATATATAAAATTGAAGGGCGTTGAGAAAAGATTGAGTTGTTATTTTGTGATATTTATTTTGCGGAAATTCGCAATGATAAATATAAAACTGTGTAGGGAGGTATCAAGACGTGTCGAATGAAACAGTGAAAGATCAAAAAAAGAAAGGAGGAAAGATTGTTTTTGCAATATGCATTATAATTATTGTTGCATTATGTGTAATCATTTACTTATTGCTTCACAAGGATGATGAGCAGCCGAAGCGCGATGTTATTGTCAATGAGGACAATGTAGATGAAATCCTCACAGATATGGGGGAAAGGCTTCCTGCAAGCAGCTATCAAGTTACTATGAATTCCACATGGTACTTTGAAGATGGCGCAGCATCCTCTGATAATGCATATGTGGAAAACGCGGAAGCAAATAAAAATCCTGTATATTTTGATGTCACACGTTCTGATACTGGTGAGACAATTCTTGAATCCCCAATTATTCCAGTGGGTAAACATATGGATGATATTGCGTTGGATACTGATTTATCAGCCGGGACTTATGATTGTGTCATGACATATCATTTGCTGGATGATGAGGAGGAAACTGTAAGCACAGTGCGGGTGAGTTTGAAAATTGTCATTCAAAGTTAGTGTGTAATTCAGAAAATGGATTGCAAATTGTCAAGGAGGAGATTTAAAATGAGAAAAAAAAGATT
>JAAWLS010000308.1 GCA_022798035.1 Lachnospiraceae bacterium
AAGGAGGAGAAATGAAAAAAGGTATATTATTTGATTTGGATGGAACTTTGTGGGATTCATCCAAGGAAGTAGCAGATTCCTGGGACAGGGCCATGGAAGAGCATTTTGATATAGAGATGAATTTTACACCGGAAATGCTTCAGGATGTTATGGGCAAGAGCATGTATGAGATTGCAGATATTCTTTTTTCAGAATTTGAATTGAAAGAACGCAGAGAAATGCTGAATTATTGCTGTAAGAAAGAGAATGAATATCTGCGCAGCCATGGCGGACAGTTAAGAGAGAACCTGGAAGAAATCCTTCAGGTTTTGAAAAAGGAAGGCTATCATTTATATATTGTCAGCAATTGTCAGGCAGGATATATTGAAGCATTTATGGAATATCATAAACTAGAACAATACTTTGAAGATTTTGAATGCTTTGGCAGAACAGGAAGAGAAAAAGGCCGGAATATTCGTTCTGTTGTGGAGCGGAACCAGCTGGAACAGGCAGTTTATGTGGGAGATATCCAGGGAGATTATTACGCTTCTGTGGAAGCAGGCGTGCCCTTTATCTATGCGAAGAGTGGATATGGAACCGTCCAGGAGAAAGTGCCCTGCATCGAGAATTTGTCCCAGCTTCCGGAAGTGATAGAAGAAGTTTTTCGTCAGCAGTAAGTTTCAAAATAACTGTTCCATATACAGAAAGCAGAGGAAATTATGGAAAAAATAACGAGTTTTACAATTGACCATATCAAATTAGAACCTGGAATCTATGTTTCCAGAAAAGACCATGTGGGAAATGAAGTGATTACGACTTTTGATTTGCGGATGACCTCCCCCAACGACGAGCCGGTGATGAATACGGCAGAAGTGCACACGATAGAGCATTTGGCGGCCACTTACCTTCGGAATGAACCGGAATATAAGGATAAGACCATCTATTTTGGCCCCATGGGATGCCGCACTGGATTTTATCTTTTGCTGGCAGGCGATTATGAGTCGAGAGACATTGTGAAGCTGATTACAAAGATGTATGAATTTATCCGGGATTATAAGGGTGAAGTGCCGGGAGCCAGTGCAAAAGACTGCGGTAACTATCTGGATATGAATCTTGGAATGGCAAATTATCTGGCAGACCATTACTTGAAGAATACATTATATGGAATTGAAGAGAAGCATCTGGTATATCCCAAATAACCAGAACAGTTAGGAGCGGCAAATAAAATGAAAAGAATTGGAATTATCGGCGCAATGGAGCTGGAAGTGGAGGCTCTGAAAAAAAATATGATAATCCGGCGCAGAGTGGAGAGAACTTCCATGGAATTTCTGGAAGGCACGCTGGATGGAGTGGAAGTTGTCATTGTCAGAAGTGGAATCGGGAAAGTAAACGCAGCGCTTTGCACGCAGATTTTGTGCGATATCTTTAAAGTAACCCACATTATTAACACAGGTGTGGCAGGGTCTTTGAAAAATGAGATTAATATCGGGGATATTGTAGTATCTGTCGATGCGCTTCATCATGATATGGATGTGCGGGTGTTTGGATATCAGCTGGGAGAAGTTCCCCAGATGGGGCGGCTGGCTTTTGAGGCAGATGAAAAACTGATACAGACTGCTGTGACAAGCTGTAGAGAAGTCAATCCGGACATTGCAGTTTACCAGGGCAGAGTGGTCAGCGGAGACCAGTTTATCAGCGATAAGCAGGTAAAACAAAGTATCATAGATAACTTTCAGGGCTTCTGTGTGGAGATGGAAGGCGCTTCCATTGCCCATGCAGCCCATTTGAATCATGTTCCTTTTGTGATTATACGGGCCATTTCGGATAAGGCGGACGACAGCGCGGAAATGGATTACCCTTCCTTTGAAAAAGCGGCGGCGGCCCATTCCGCAGCATTGGTAAAACATATGCTGCAGAAAATATAGAATGTTTATAGAAGGCTGCTGTAAAATGAATGATTTGCAGGATATGGATGTAATATGATATCTCGCAAAAATACATCATTTTGCAGCAGCCCTTATTCTATTTTCGGTGATTCTCATTTCTGTAAAGGATGTTCGGGCTATTATGAAATATTTTCTTAATATTAAAAGAAACTCATTGTCTCTCCAGATTTCCTGTGCTATAATCCAGTGTGATTATTAAAGTGAGGTTGTGATTCGATGAAAGAAAAATTAAAGGAGATTTTGTACCGCTATCGGCATGGGTGGATTTTGTCGTATTTTTTAATTTATCTGCCCTGGTTTGCCTATCTGGAAAGAACAGTGACCAGGCGGTTTCATGTGATACATATGCCGATTGATGATTATATTCCGTTTATCGAGATATTTATCATCCCTTATTTTTTATGGTTTGCCTATGTGGCTGTGGCAATTACATTTTTCTTTTTTAAGGATGTGCAGGATTATTACAAGCTCTGTATTTTCCTGTTTGTTGGTATGACAGTGTTTTTGGTGGTTTCCACACTTTATCCTCATGGACATTATCTGCGGCCCAGAGTGTTTGAGCGGGATAATATATTTGTGACGATGGTGAAGGGATTGTATATGATAGATACGCCGACGAATTTGTTTCCAAGTATTCATGTTTATAATTCCATCGGAGTGCATCTGTCAGTTATGCACAGTGAGCAGCTAAGGGAAAAGAAGTGGATTCGCGGTATATCTTTTGTATTGATGGCATCTATCGTTGCGTCCACGATGTTTTTGAAACAGCATTCTGT
>JAAWLS010000309.1 GCA_022798035.1 Lachnospiraceae bacterium
ATGGCAAAAAACAGTGATATGCAGAACAAAGGCACAAACGGAACTACGAATGAATCTGGAAGCATGAAAAATACTTCTTCCCAGAACAGCGGAAAGAATGCATATTCTCAGAACAGCAGTAAAAATGCATATTCTCAGAACAGCAGCAAAAATTCTTCTTCTCAGAACAAAGCAAGCAATGAGAGCGGCTCTAACTGCAGAGATTCCCACGAGAGATAAACGGTACAAAAAGAGAAAAATTGCATAGTATAAAGGTAGAAACAGATTGCCGGGGAGCACAAACACTCTGGTAATCTGTTTTTATCTAATAGGAAATTTCTTTGAATTTCCTATATTTGAGGTGAGACTATGGAATTTCAGACAATTGGCATTCGGGAATTTAATAAATACCGCAAAGAGCCTGATACCTGGGTGATTGATTTGCGCAGCAAAGAGGAATTTGAAGAGGTACATGTGGAGGGAGCCCGAAATATCCCCTATGAGGACCTGAAAATGTTTCGGAAATATCTGCCGAGAGACAAACGGTATCTTTTGTATTGTGACAGGGGTTCCAGCAGCTTGATGGCAGCCAAGGAATTAAGCCGGGACGGATATCGGACAATGACTCTGGTAGGCGGGATTCAGGCGGCGATGCAAAGCAAGTGATTGTATCAGTACACTTAAGCCGCGGACAAAATGGATAAAATGATTGACAGCCGGAGGGTGAGAAGATAATATATTCTTAAGGCCTTTCGGCTGAATCATACTGGAATATTTTGGAGAAATAAATGGAGAAATATGAATTGATTGCTCCCTGTCATTTTGGGCTGGAAGCAGTTTTAAAAAAAGAAATATATGATTTGGGATATGAGATTATCAAAGTGGAAGATGGAAGAGTGACCTTTGAAGGGGATGGTGAGGCGGTCTGCCGCGCCAATATTTTTTTGCGCACAGCAGAGCGTGTGCTTCTCAAAGCAGGGCAGTTTCATGCGGAGACATTTGAGGAGTTGTTTCAGGGAATCAAGAGAATTTCTTGGGAAGATTACATTCCGGAAGATGGAAAATTCTGGGTGGCAAAGGCAACTTCCATTAAGAGCAAATTGTTTAGTTCTTCTGACATTCAGTCCATAACGAAAAAAGCTATGGTGGAGCGGCTAAAGCAGAAGTATCACACAAGCTGGTTTACGGAAACAGGGGCGCAGTATCCGCTGCGCCTGTTTCTCATGAAAGACGAGGTGACAGTTGGAATTGATACTTCCGGAGATTCTCTTCACAAGAGAGGTTATCGCATTTTGTCCGGCAAAGCGCCCATTACAGAGACGTTGGCGGCGGCTTTGATTATGCTGACTCCCTGGCGGAAAGAACGCATTCTCGTGGACCCTTTCTGCGGAAGTGGGACGTTTCCCATTGAGGCGGCCATGATGGCGGCCAACATAGCTCCCGGCGGGAACCGCAGTTTCACGGCGGAGAACTGGACAAACCTGATTGAGCGCAGGCTGTGGTATGAGGGAATAGAAGAGGCGGAGGAGATGGCCGGCACAGATATCCAGGTGGATATTCAAGGATATGATATTGACGGAGAAATTGTAAAGGCGGCAAGAGACAACGCCAGACGGGCAGGAGTGGAGAAGATGATTCACTTTCAGCAGAGACCCGTCAGTGAGCTGCATCATCCGAAAAAGTATGGATTTCTCATCAGCAATCCTCCTTACGGAGAACGGTTGGAGGATAAAGAAGCGCTTCCCGGGCTTTACGGGGAAATCGGAGAGGCAATGAGACGTTTAGACAGCTGGTCTGCCTATCTGATTACCAGCTATGAGGAGGCAGAACGCTGTATTGGAAGAAAAGCAGATAAGAACCGTAAAATTTACAATGGAATGCTGAAAACGTATTTTTATCAATTTCAGGGTCCAAAACCACCCAGACGGGGCAGAAAGCAGGAGGACAGATAGAGTGGAAGAGGTATTTGAGTGAGACATTCGAGAAAATACATAATAATGCTGGCGCTGCTTTTGTTTACGGTAATGCTGAAGTTCGTGGGCGGCAGCGGCGGAAATGAAAAAGTAGAGCATTTTCGGGGCGCCAGGCTGGAACCTGAGATATGGAACCCGATGATTGCAGAGAGTGTAAATGAGAAAAAAATTACCGTTCTGGTGGACAACCGGAAATTGACAAATCGGGAACATGGAATCTATATGGATGATAATTTGAATATCATGATTCCTGCCTCTGTTTTGGAAAACAGCTTTCGCTGCAGCACGCATTTGTATGAAGAAAAAAAATTAGTACTGGAAAAACGTTCAGATGTCATCGCATTTTTACTGAATGAAAATCAGGTTGATGTAAATGACGATAAGGAAGAAATTACATCTCCTATGATTCAAAAAGACGGGGAATACTATGTAGCGGCGAGAACAGTAGCGGAAAATTTGAACTTTGATTACAATTGGAATATAGAAGAAAATCAGGCGTTAATCCTGGATAAGACAGAAGAGCAGAGCATACTGCCCCTTCGGTATGATTTGCGGGAGAAGGAGCGGGCGCCTAAGGTCAAGAATCAGGGCTCATACGGGACATGCTGGGCTTTTGCAGCTCTTTCAGCTATGGAATCTGCTCTCTTACCGGAGGAGACCTGGGAATTTTCCCCGGACCATATGTCGCTTCAGAACAGTTTTGCGCTGAGGCAGGCAGACGGAGGAGAATACACCATGGGGATGGCGT
>JAAWLS010000002.1 GCA_022798035.1 Lachnospiraceae bacterium
GGGAAAATCTGACCGTGAAGTGATGGCGTTCTGCCAGAGCTTTATGACAGAACTCTGCAAATACATTGGAGCAGACACGGACGTGCCGGCAGGCGATATCGGAACAGGTGCCAGAGAAATTGGCTATATGTTTGGACAGTTTAAGAAGATTCGCGGTACTTATGAGGGCGTACTGACTGGAAAAGGACTCTCCTACGGCGGTTCTCTGGCCCGCACAGAGGCAACTGGATATGGTCTTTTGTATCTGACAGAAGAAATGTTAAAATGCAACGGACATGAGTTGAAAGGCAAGACTGTCTGTGTGTCTGGTTCCGGAAATGTGGCAATCTACGCAACTCAGAAAGCACACCAGTTAGGAGCAAAGGTAGTGACGGTCAGCGATTCCACCGGATGGGTATACGACAAAGAAGGCATTGACGTGGATTTGCTGAAAGAGGTAAAAGAGGTAAAACGTGCACGCCTGACCGAATATGCAGCGGCAAGACCAAGCGCAGAATATCACGAGGGACGCGGTGTATGGAGTGTGAAATGTGACATAGCCCTTCCATGTGCAACCCAGAACGAACTGCTTTTGGACGATGCAAAAGCATTGGTGGCAAATGGATGTATCGCAGTGGCTGAGGGAGCCAACATGCCTACCACATTAGAGGCGACGGAGTATCTGCAGCAGAATAAAGTATTATTTGCTCCTGGAAAAGCTGCAAATGCAGGCGGCGTTGCAACTTCCGCTTTGGAAATGAGCCAGAACTCTGAGCGTCTGAGCTGGACATTTGAGGAAGTGGACAGCAAACTGCAGAGCATTATGGTAAATATTTTCCACAATCTGGACGATGCAGCAAAACGTTACGGCAAAGAAGGCGACTATGTAGCAGGAGCCAACATTGCCGGCTTTGAGAAAGTGGCAGAGGCTATGATTGCCCAGGGTGTGTGCTAGTCTTGGTTGTATGTTAAAGTAAGAGTTTGAAAATAGCAACTTTGTTGGTGTTTTCAAACTCTTAAATATTGACAAAATTTTTCGGGGGGGGGTATAATGAGGCCGTTATAACATAATAAAAATCGCTATCAGGTGGTAAATGCGCAGAATCTGTATGTGGAAGAATATAATGGAATAAGCAGCATGTATCGTGACGGGCTGATAGGCAGTTATGATGCAAAAAGACAGGTATATATATATAAGGTATGTATTCCGGCGATTACACATGCAGCTGCAGTGTCTGATGCCGTAAACGACTATAAAAATTTGAAAAATCCAGTTGGAACTGGTCAGGCCAAGCTGCTCAAGGTCACCAGTGTTAGTGGAAAGAACAATGCGGTGACAGCAAAATTGAGTAAAAAGGTAACGGCAGACCAGATATTTGGACTGAAAGCGGCATCAAGTAAATTGTGGGACACCAAGATTGAAAAGGGAAAGACAGCAGAATTTCCGGTATATATTCGAGACGCAAAAACAGGCCATAAATACTATGCTATTGCCACAGCAACAGAGGGGAAGAATACCCTCTCTATCAAACTGAGAAGCCAGAAATTAAAGAAAGGAAGCTACAAACTGCAGGGAATGGTCTATCACGCAGAGGAAGGCGGAATTAGTTATTATAGTTTTACCGGAGACTGGACTAATCAGGGCAATACCACATTTAAAGTGAAATAACCTGCCGATATGAAAGACTGACATTCAGCAGAGTATAGGCTGTTGCAAAATGCGGGGATTCTATAGGATATGTTTATGATGGCAAACATTGCTGTATTATCTTATAGCAGCCGGTCATTTTACAATGGCCTTTTTTCTTATATGTGCACGCAAATGCAGAGAAAATATGTCGCTGAGGAGACGCATTTGTGTGCAGAATTTCGTAAAATGAAATTCTTTTACAGGGGAATAGAAATGAAGAATAAAGTAAGAAAAGGCAGACGGGATTCCTGGAATGATTTGTTGCTGCCTATCCTCTGTGTACTTTGCATAATGCCTTTTTGTGTGCATCTTGCAGAATATGATTACGGTTACAGCACATATCTGTGGCATTCGGAGGACAGTGTGGCCCAGGATTTGTATGCGTATTACAGAAGTTATTTTTTTGAAATTATTGTGGTGGTAAGTCTGTGTGTTCTGACGTTTCGCATGGCATTATATAAAGAAAAGAATAAGCCTGCAAAATTATTTGTTCCGCTGGCTGTTTACAGTGTATTTGCACTTTTGTCCACCATTTTTTCTGTCAATTTTAGAGCTTCTCTGACAGGTAACTTTTATCAGTTTCAGAGTATTTTTGTGCTGACAGGATTCTGTCTGATGTGTTTTTACACCTATCAGGTGATGGAGCAAGAGAGAGATTACCGGACGATTGTAAGAGGAATTGTGGCGGCCTTTGTTTTAATCAGCATTACGGGATGGTTTCAGGTGTTCCACCATGATTTGCTGAATTATGAAGCGGTACAGAGACTTGTGATGTCGGAAGAACAGTTTGCGTTATATGAGGGAGAGATTGCAGATGTATTCAGTGGAAATAACGTATTTCTCACCTTATACAACCCCAATTATGCAGCAGTATTTTTGGTAATGACTGCGGCGGTGTTTGCAGCATTGGCTTTTGGAGAACAGGAGAAAAAGAAACAGGTAGGTTACTTGGTTCTGTTGCTGATGAATTTGATATTGCTGTGGTTTACTTACACAAGAGCTGCTCTCGTTGCTCTGGGAGTGGCGGCAGTTATTTTTGTGGTTTGCGCAGGAAAATCATTGATAAAATTGTGGAAATATATTCTTCCGGCGGTCTTTTTGCTGGCGGTAGTTCTGATTGGAGCAGATGCTTTGAATGACTTTCAGTATCTTTCCCGTATAGCGGAGACTGGAAAAGAGGCAAAATTGGAAGAGATACGTACCTCTCAGGACGGTGTAACAATTACCTGTGAGGGGAAAAGTCTGATATTGAGTATAGAAAAGGAAAATTTGTGCGTCAGAGATGAAAGCGGGAGTTCTGTCAAGGTGGAAAAAAGCGGGAAAGAGGAATTTTTGTTACCGTTTCCAACACCTGTACCGGCCATAATGCTGGAAGAGGAGGGGGATTTGGCCTTTATGGTTCAGGTAGAGGAGCAGGCTCTGGAATTTGTGCAGACAGAAGAAGGTATGTTCTATCGGAACGAGGAGGGGAAGCTGGATGAGATGACAGACATTCCCAAAATAGATATGCATGGATTGGAATACTTAGGCTCTGGAAGACTTTACATCTGGTCTAGGGTGTTTCCCATGTTGAAAAATTATTTGTTTGTGGGCAGTGGGCCTGATACTTTTGCGGAGGTATATCCTCAGAATGACTATGTGGGAAAGATTCTATATGCGGGAACTCCAAGGCGCGTGATGGAGGGAGCCCATAATGATTATCTCACAAGGTGTGTGCAGACTGGTATGCTCTCTGTGGCAGCGTTGCTTGTATTTTACGTACTGTTGTGTTGGAAATGTTTTTCTTATTATAAATACGGTGAATTGTACAGCGTGAAGGGCAGGCTTGGATTTGGATGCTTTCTTGCCTGTACTGCTTATCTTGTCTGCTGTTTGTTCAGTGATTCTACACTGTACACAACGCCAATGTTTTACATATTTGCAGGAATTGCCCTGGCGGCAGCGGAGGACGGTAGAGACAGTTCTTATGGGGAAAAATCGAAAAACATATAATTATGAATAGTTTGATAGTTACCAGCAGAATGCATAATATATAAATAAGTGGAATAAAATAATGAAGACTGGTATCGAAGCAAGAATTTGCAAATGGCAATTTTTTTGTTGCCATTTGGCTAAAACTTGTGTAAGATAATATCAGTGATCGTGTTGCAGATACCTGAGAGGCCTGTGACCTAAAGAGGTTCCCGCGGGAGCCTCTTTTCATTTGTACGACACAGAACTCGTTGGTGAAAGTGTGAGTTAGGTTTTGAATAAGGAAGAGGAGTGTCAATAGTCATGGGGGAAGAGATAAAACAGCCAAAGCTATTTATGACATATAAACAATTGATTTTCGACAAAATAATGGAGCTGCCGTTTCTGCAGAAATTTCAGCCTCTGTATGAAAAATACCAGGAAATTCTTTTGTATATTTTCTTCGGTGGCCTGGCTTTTTTTGTGAGTATTTTTACGTTTGGACTGTTTCACATGTGGCTTCATATGAACGAACTGGCTGCTAATGCGGTGTCTTGGGTGATTACCGTGCTGTTTGCCTTTTTTTACAAACCGGATTTGGGTGTTTGAATCGCCCACCGGAACTTTTGTAGAGTTCATAGCTCAGATGGGGAAATTTTTTGGCGGACGCATCATCACTCTTAAAATAGGCTGTACCGCTAAAAAATATGAAACAGCTGATTGATATAAAAGGAGCATGACAGACGGAATATTTCTTCGGTATCTTCCAAATCAAGATTTGTTAATTCTTTTATTTTGTTCAGACGGTAATTCAGCGTATTTCTGTGAAGATAAAGTAGTTCCGCTGTTTTTTTGCCGTTTCTTCCATTTTTTATGTATGTTTGAAGGGTCTCTAAAAGCTGCGCATCCTGGATAAGGTCTTGGGAGTGCAGCTTTTCTAGTGCAGGATGCATATAGGCACGGAGGAGGCTCTCTTCTTTGCAGGACAGTAAAATATGAAAAAACTGGTATTTTTCATAATAGCATAAATAGTCCCGGCTTTCTATTATATTTGCAATTTCACATGCTTTCAGGGCATAATCTGTCTGCACTGCAAATTCACGGAGATTCTGAAAAGCAAGACTGACGCCCACCTCTTTTACATGTTTCATAAAATCAGCGCAGATTCCGGATTCCTTTAAATACTCCATGCTTTTTAAAGACAGCAGCGCTATGACATGGGTTTTGTAAACTAAAATTGCCTCTAAGGGAAACAAATACCGCAAGTTTCTCTGCAGGTAAAACAAGTCATGGGAAGAGCTGTTTTTTGGAAAAAAAGTTACGCACTGCATCTGCTCCGGCAGGCTGAGATTTGCGGCAGTTATCATGGAATTTTCATCTCCAGGAGTTCTTTTTTCCAGCATATCCAAAAGCATTGTCTCCCTGGTGCTCAAAAACAATTCTGCGGAATCTGAAAAAGATGTTAAAGACTGCGTCATCATCTGACTGAGCTTGGGGAGATATTTCATGTGATACGGCAGAATTCCTTTTTGATTATCCAGCAAAATTAAATAGCCTATGGTACGTTCCTTGTGGAACAGCAGGCTGCACAGCTTATTTTCAGAAGAGGCTGCACAGTTCACAAAAAAAGGCTCAGGGGTATCTGGAAGTGTCTGAGCTGGAAGCAGTTCATTGATTGCTGAAATAAACTCATAGGAACAGTAGCCTCTCGCAATATTTAATTTCCAAATTCGGTCTGTGACAGGTCTGGAGGAGGAGTAGCTTACCACCCGGAAACTCAAATCTGTCAGAATCAGAGAACGGTCTAAAAATTCTGCCGCTCGATTTATCATATCATGAAGTGAAATTTTTTCCGGCGTCAGCGGCATAAGTTCACTAAATTCATTTTCCCATTTCTGCTCTTCAAAAAAGAGAGCAGTCATCTTGTTCATACATGCAGAAAACTTTTCTGGAGGCACATAGACAATGGCTGCATTCTTTTGGCAGGGCGGACAGAGCTCTGTTGTAAGCAGTGCAAAAGAACATGCGGTTGTCTCTGCTTCATGCAGACTGCCAACATAGAGACATGCATCATCGCAGAGGACAGTTTCCTCTGTGAGAAATGTAAAATGTGTCAGATTTCTGTCATCGCCTTCTTGTATAAGTTCACATCCGAATTTATCCACCAGTATCTGAAACAAATTTGAGCTTAGCATGGCCTTCCTCCTGTTGTGCATCGTGCACAATGAGATTTTTCCTTTTTGTGCATGGGATTTGTGGATTATCTCATGTTATCATACTACAATTAGATTATACGAAACCAGGAGAATATGCAAGTATGAAAACGGATTGGAGTAATCCAGGAAAGAGAGGGAATGTTATGGCTTACGAAAAATTGTTTCAAAGAGGCAGGATAGGTTCCATGAAATTGAAGAACCGGATTGTGATGCCTGCAATGGGTGTTTCTCTTGCACAGCCAGGCGGAGAAGCCAATGAACATATTATTGCTTATTATGAAGAACGGGCAAAAGGCGGTGTTGGACTGATTATTACGGAAATTACCCGTGTGGAGGAGACATATGGTACAGCGGTTCCAAATCAGTTAGGCGCATATGATGGCCGTCATGTACCGCATTTGGAGCGTTTGGCGGAACGGGTACATAAATATGGAACGAAAATTCTGCTTCAGCTGCAGCATCCCGGGCGTGAAAATAAGTCTGATATGATTGGCGGACGGCAGATTGTCGCGCCATCGCCCATTATGTGTAAAGTGACAAAAGAAATGCCAAGGGAATTAACGACAGCAGAATGTGAAGGAATCATGAAAGCATTTGTAAAAGGAGCTGTTCTTGCTCAGCGGGCGGGAATGGATGGCGTGGAACTTCATGCGGCTCATGGTTATCTCCTCAACGAATTTTTATCTCCTTATACCAATAAGCGGACAGACCGTTATGGCGGCTCTTTTGACAACCGCATTCGGATTATGGAGGAAATGATAACGGCCATACGTTTTTTATGCGGGAAAGATTTTGTCATTTCCGTCCGTATCAGCGCGGATGAATTTGTGGAAGGCGGTCTGAAGCTGGAGGACACCATCAAAATTGCGCGTACATTGGAAAGTTTTGGTATTGATGTCATCAACGTCAGCAGCGGCATTTATGAGTCGGCCACTACGGTAATTGAACCTGCCTCCTATCCTCAGGGATGGAAGAAACACCTGGCTGCCGCAATCAAAGAGAATGTAAAAATTCCGGTGATTGCCGTCAACAATATCAAGGAGCCGGAGGTTGCAGAGCAGCTTCTGGAAGAAAATGTCTGTGATTTTGCCGCTCTTGGGCGGGCACATCTGGCGGACGCAGAATGGGCTAAGAAAGCCAAAGAAGGACGCGGAGAAGAAATCAACCGCTGTATTGGCTGCCTGTACTGCTTTACTTCTCTGTCTGACGGAGGCCATATCAAATGTGCCGTAAATCCCCGCTGCGGCCGTGAGGTGGAATACAGTCATTTAGAGAAAAATGGAAATGGACAGAAGGTGGCGGTTATCGGCGGAGGTCCTGCCGGAATGGTCGCGGCGCTGACTTTAAAAGAACGTGGCTGGGAACCGGTAATATTTGAAAAATCAGATAGATTGGGCGGACAGTTAAACATTGCAGACAAACCTATTTTAAAAGAGAAGTTAGCCGCGTACAAAAAATCTCTCATTTACCGCACAGAACATGCAGGCATTGATATCCGGCTGAATACTGCTGCCGATGTGGAAATGGTAAAAGAACTTCAGCCGGCAGGCGTATTTGTTGCAACTGGCGGAACGCCGATTATTCCGAATCTTCCGGGAGTTGAGCAGCCTCATGTTATGACGGCAGAGGAAGTTCTGACGGAAAAGAAAGAGGCAGAAGGCTCCGTGCTTGTGGTAGGCGGAGGCGTTACTGGCATGGAGACGGCGGAAACACTCGCTTCTAAAGGACACTCTGTGATATTGATTGAGATGGCAAAAGAGATTGGAAAAGGTTTATACCGCTCGATGCTTGCCGACTATATGATTCGGTTTGACAAACTGGGCGTAAAAGTTATGACTTACGAACGGCTTATGGCAGTTGGAGCAGGCGGGGTAAAAGTTATGAATACCATCACATCCCAGCTTCATGAGCTTCCGGCAGATACGGTTGTTTTAGCTTTGGGTGTGAAACCGGATGAATCACTGACGGCTCAATTTGAGGATGCATTTGATGAAGTCATTGTGATTGGAGACGCTGATAAATCAGGACGAATTGCGGAAGCTGCATTGGATGGCTACAGCCGTGCGTCAGTATTTTAAGAAGGGAGATTTGCGCTATGAAAGATTTCAAAAACAGAGTTGCACTGATTACAGGCGCTGCTAATGGGTTTGGCAGGGAGTTTGTAAAAGAGTGTGCTCGGCGCGGCATGAAGATTGCCGCTGTAGACATTGAGAAGGATGAAGTGGAAGCTGTCGGTGTGCTGGCCCGTGAAATGGGCGCGGAAACTATCTGCATTCAAGCGGATGTTACAAAGTTTGAAGATGCAGAGCAGACGGTAAAACAGGTGATGGACGCTTATGGACAGATTGACCTGCTAATGAATAATGCAGGCGTGGCTGTTCCCGGATTTGTGTGGGACCTTCCTGTCCGTGACTGGGAGTGGATTGTCCATGCAAATGTACTGAGCCATGTATACTTTATGAAGCTGGTGATTCCGATTATGATTGAGCAGAAAACACACTGCCATATTGTGAACACAGCCTCTGTAGCCGGAATGATAACCTCCAATGGAATGCCTGCGTATCATGCAACCAAACATGCTGCCGTTGCACTAAGCGAAAGTGTAAGCTACGATTTGCAGGCCATTGGCGCGGACATTGCAGTCAGCGTATACTGTCCTGGCTTTGTACAGACAGACCTGCATCATTCGGAGCGACACAGACCAGCTCAATATACGGACACTACAGATTCCTATTATACAAGTCCGGAATTTTATGCAGGGCAGAAAACTGCTGAGAATGTAATTGTGACGGGAATCCCCATTGATTCTGTAGGTATGAGGGTATTTAATGCGATAGAAGAGGAGCAGTTCTATATTCTGACGCATCCAATTTATTCAACGCTTATCGGAAAACGTGTCACGGATATGCTTGGCGGGAAAGGACCGGATTTAAAATCTCTGAGAGGATAAATTTATATCAAAAAATATTGTTTTACAATCTGCTTATGCGCAAGAAAGAATCCCGCCTGTGGGATTCTTTTTTGCGTAAAACCTGGCAATATCAGAAACTGCCTGTCTCATACGTTGTTCCTACTGCATATCTAAAAGTTTCTTTACAGCGTTCTGCATCGCTGGATGATTTCGGTATTCTAAAACCAGATTCCGCTCCTCCCCGGACAGTGAGAGGTCGTCTGCAGAGCTGCTATATCCAAATGTACCCAGAATATTATCAATATGATATATTTTACAAAGAATCAGCAATGTGTCTGCGTCCGGCTGTGTCTGGCCGCTTTCCCAGCCATAGACGGTCTTGGGAGCAACTGGAAGATTCTGGTCCTCTAATTTTATTACCAAGTCATTGACGGAATAATTGTTTAATTTCCGATATGCCTTCAGAACTTTTGAAATGTTTGGATTTTTCATTCTCTCACCTCTTTTCTAATGATAGACTACCCCATATTTTGCGTCAATAAATTGAAAATAATTCTTGATAACCAGCAAAAAGTTATGTTGAAATTCTTTGTAAAAAAGAATATAATAGATGAAAAAGACGGAAAACACAGAAATAGGGGAGGGGGAAAGATATGGGGGAGCAGGTAAAGAAATGGCTGGCAGACCAGATGAAACAGAATCAAATTTCAGCAGAAATCCTCGCGGATGTCCTGGAAATCCCAATTGAAAATATTCGTGTTGGAACAGGACAATTTCTGGATGCAGATGATTTTCTACGTATCTGCGCATATCTCCATATCAAACCGGAAAATATCCCAATCAATACAGGAAAAAAATTATGATTTTATATACTTGCAGAAATAAAAACAAAGAGACAGGGGAACCTATGCCCTGTGCTGGCACCCGGTGCGAGACAAGCGTATGTCCCACCTGTGGAGGGAAGACAGAGGCAGCCTCTGAAATTTACTGGTGCAGCCACTGCCGGATTCCTCTGTATGAGAACCAGTGCAGTCTCTGCGGACGGGAAGGGAGGCGGCTGACTACGGACCTGCGGCCGGTATTTCCGGAGGAGCGCCTGCTGCTTGAGATTGTAAAGGGACAGCCTTTTTGCTATCTGAAAGATTCTGTCTGGAATGGAACGGGCAACCGCTACTATGTCAATGGGCATAGAATAAAGTTCTCTGTCAATGGGTTAAAGGAAGCGGACAGTTTTGAGATACGGCGTCAGTATGAACAGCTAAAAGGACAGAACACAGAAGAATATTTTGAGCAATACCGGGAGAAATTTATAAGAGCCAACAGCGGAAGATACCAGAGAATTACAGAGGAGGCATGCAGCTTTATCCGGGAGAGCGCGAAAGAGGCCAATGTGATGGATATGTTTGTGTCTTTCAGCGGCGGAAAAGATTCCACAGTTACCTCAGACCTGGCAGCCAGGGCTCTGAGCAATCCTGGAATTCTGCATATCTTTGGAGATACCACTCTGGAATTTCCCTTCACTTACGAATACGTCAAAAGATTCCGCAGAGAGCATCCCAGAACTCCGTTGGTCCTGGCCAGGAATAAGGAGAAAGAATTTGAGACATTGTGCAGGCAGATTGGTCCTCCCAGCCGGGTAATGCGCTGGTGCTGTACGATTTTTAAGACAGGCGTGATTCAGAAAAAAATCAAAGCTCTGTTCCGGGAGAAGAATCAAATACTTACTTTTTACGGCATTCGGCGCAGCGAGTCTGTCAGCAGAAGCAAATACGACAGAGAATCAGACAGCCCCAAAATTACAAAGCAGAGAATCATTTCTCCTATTATTGACTGGATGGATTTTGATATCTGGCTGTACCTTTTTACGAGAGAAATTGATTTTAATGAGGCATACCGTCTGGGATATGCCAGGGTGGGGTGCTGGTGCTGTCCTAATAACAGCAAATGGTCGGAATTTCTCTCATCGGTACATATGCCTCAGCAATATGAGGATTTTCATCGTCTGCTGGTGGAATTTGCTGAGAACATTGGAAAAGAGGATGCCGAGGAGTATATAAAGGAGGGAGGATGGAAGGCAAGACAGGGAGGCAACGGCGTACCTTATGCGAAGAAATCCATTGTGACGTTTACCCCTTGTGCCACAGAAGAAAACGCCTTCAACTATGAACTGCAGAGGCCTGTCTCTAAAGAGCTGTATGAATTATTCCGGCCTTTTGGATATCTGAATTTTGAGATGGGAAATAGCAGATTAGGCGAGGTCTATGTGCTGAATCAGAAGGGAGAATTTCTGTTAAAGCTACAGGGACGGATTGGCTTCAAAGAGCTGAAAGTAAGCATTTTAAACGTTAGAATTGCAGGCGCTAAGGATTTGCGGACTGCGGAGGAGAGAGTGAAATGCCAGCTCACCAAATATCAGATGTGTATGGGATGCTTGGCCTGTGAGAGTGTGTGCAGGTACAATGCGCTGTCTGTCAAAGAAGACAGGGAGGGCAGAATCGAGTACCGTATTTCAGAGGAAAAATGTCTGCGCTGCGGTGCGTGTGTAAACCATTTTATTGCAGGATGCTATATGAGAAAAGTACTTTCCATTAAGAGGACGTAAAGGAGACAGAAGATGAAGCATTCCGTTCGGTTTAAAGGCCATGAAAGTTTTGTAATACGGGAAGGGTGGCTGAATAAGGGATTGCGGGAAGTGAAGCAGAATCCCAAGGTATTTTTTGAGAATTATGGAGCAGACGCGCTTGGAGTGGGGCCGAATATGGCGAAAGCGGTCCGGTACTGGCTGAAATGCAGCGGCCTGACAGATGAGTCAGTTCGAACTGTAGTCAGGATTACAGGTTTGGGAGAGATGATTCTGCGGAATGACCCTTATTTTGAGGAAACATTTTCTCTCTGGATAATCCACTGCAATATTGCCAGAAATCGGAGACAGGCCACGGCCTGGCAGTTGTTTTTCAATGAATTTGACTATGAGGAATTTACCAGAGAAGAGCTGGAGCGGAAAATGCTGAAGCTTGCGGATACTGCAGCCAAAGGGCAGAAGATTTCTCCACGTTCCGTAAAAGACGACTGCGAAGCTCTTCTGCGGATGTACACGGACAGAAAGAAGAAAGACAGCAGCCCAGAGGAGAAAAATATCAGTCCTTTTGGAGTATTGGGACTGCTGCGGGAGACGGAAGAAGGATTTGCCAAAGAGCAGCCGAAACTACACAGACTGCCAGCGGAGATTGTGCTCTATCTTTTGAGTGAGATGGCGGGAGAGAAGCGAGGAATCAGCATGGAAGAACTTCTGACGGCCCAGGGAAGCCCCGGCAGAATTTTGAATTTGAGACGGACTGGATTGATGGAACTGTTAGAACAGCTTGAGGAGAAGGAGCGGTTGATTATCAATCAGACGGCGGGGCTTGATATGATATATCTTGCGGGACAGATGGCGCCGGAACAGATTTTACAGGATTATTATGAGAGTATTCGTATTCTGTAGGAAGCAGGAAAAATAGAAATGCCGAAGAGATTGGAGACAGGGGAGAGCGGACATGAAACAAATCAAAGATTATATTACGATTGATACGCATTTTCAGAAATCTGTAAATTTGAGCCTGGATTTGGGAGATGTCAGCCGGGTAAACCGCTATATTCCCACAGGTTCTTCTTTGGCGGTTCTAAAACAATATCTCGAGAGCATATTAGGGCAGTCGAAGGAACATGCGACCATTTTGATTGGCCCTTACGGAAAAGGGAAATCTCATTTGCTGCTGGTACTTTTGACGATTCTCCAGGGAAAACAGGAAGGAATGGGGCATCTTCTGTCCAAGATAAAAAAGGCAGACGAACAGTGCAGTGAAATGATTCAGAAATGTTACAGAGAACAAGGGCCTTTTCTTCCTGTTCTGGTTTCCGGAAGCGGGAGCGATTTGAATCAATCTTTTTTGTATGCCCTGAAAGAGGCTCTGGAGCGGGAGAACATGGCAGATATTGTGCCGAGGAGTAATTATTCTGAGGCTTTGAAAGTACTGCGGCAATGGAAACAGAGTTATCCCAAAGTCTATCGGAGATGGCAGATGTATCTGGAGGAAAAGGGACTAACCCCGGAGAACATGGAGAAAAGACTGGACAGAATGGAAGAAGGCGCCATGGAGGTGTTCTTAGAATGTTATCCACGTCTGACAGCAGGAAGCAGGTTTCTTCCCATGGTGCAGTCGGATGCTCTGAAAATTTATCAGGAAGTGAACCGGGAGCTGAATACCCGCTATGGTTATGAAGGGATGATAGTGGTATTTGATGAATTCAGTAAATATGTGGAAGGCCACGGAAAAGAACATTTTGCCAGAGATATGAAGGTTCTGCAGGATATGTGCGAGCTGGCAGACAGGGAAGGAGAGGAAAAACTGCGGTTGATTCTGGTGGCTCATAAGAGCATTCATGCATATGAAAAATCCATTGACAAGTCTGTGAAAGATGCGTTTCTGGGGGTGGAAGGACGGCTGAAAGAAGTCCAGTTTTATGTGAGCGCCAGAAATAACTATGAGCTGATTGCGGACACTTTGGCCAAAAAGGAGCCGGAGTTTTCGGAAGAATTTTCAAAGTACAAAGTCCGCACAGGCTTTGGCAGGACAGGAGAGCAGTCTTATGGGCTTCCCTGCTTTTCCAGCCTGTTTTTGGAATATGAGGAATATAGCAGAATTATGGAAACGGGATGCTTTCCGCTCACTCCTGCCTGCGCATGTATTCTTCTGCATATCAGTGAAAGAACTGCCCAAAATGAGAGGACAATTTTTACATTTCTCACCAGCAGAGAGCAGGGAAGCCTGCCCAGAATTTTGGAAGAGTTCCGGGGAACCTGTGTGGGGGCAGACGCGGTATATGACTATTTCAGGAATCTGTTTCGTGAAAATGCAGACCAGCCTAAAATTCACAACGAATGGCTGAAGGCAGAATATGCGTTGAAACGTACAAAACAGGAAGCAGAGAAAAAGATTATCAAGGCAATGGCTCTGATTCGCATGGTACACAGGGAAGAGGAGCTTCCCGTTCTGGACGACTCCATCCGGCTGTCTCTTGGAATGGAAGAAGAGGAATATAAATCTGCCATGGAACACCTGAAACAAGAAGAAATTGTGATTTTCCGCAGCAGTCTTGGAACGTATGCATTCAAAAACAATGTGGGCGTCAATATTGAGAAAGAAATCAGAGCGGAGGCGGCGAAACAGCCGGCTGAATTTCCAGTGTGCAGGTATCTCCAGCAGGTGTCTGAGCTGGATTATGTGCTTCCCAAACAACACAATCAGGAGAAACGCATGACCCGGTATTTTCAATATGAATTTCTGTGCACAGAGGAATTTCTGCGGCTTGGCACGGCCTCCTATCTGTTTGAGGAACAGTTTGCAGATGGAAAAATACTGGCGCTCATAGATATGGAAGAGATAGAACGGGATGCAGTGGAGGAGAAGACAAGAGAACTGCAGGAAGAGAGAATTGTGGTGCTGGTGCCTGAAAAGCCGTTTGACAAGACAGACAGCTTGAGGCGGCTGGCAGCAATTTATGCGTTAAAAGAACAGCCTGCATTTATTGAGGCGAACAAAGTGCTGCTGCGGGAACTGGAACTATATGAGGAAGATATTATATTTGAAGTGAATGCCTCCCTGGAGCGGGATTTTATCCCGGGAAATGGCGGCTGTCTTGTGTTTTACCGCGGGGAGCAGCCCCGGCGTTTTGGAACAGACATGGAATTTAACCGTTTCTTAAGTGAAATCTGTGAGGACTATTATCGCTTTTCTCCCAAAGTAAACCATGAACTGCTGAATATC
The DNA here is from genome assembly GCA_022798035.1 of Lachnospiraceae bacterium. Classification (GTDB taxonomy): domain Bacteria; phylum Bacillota; class Clostridia; order Lachnospirales; family Lachnospiraceae; genus Petralouisia. Next base: position 14,554 of record JAAWLS010000002.1, read on the forward strand.
CAGAAGGTGTCCGGACAATATCTGCGGGCCAGAAATAAGGTAGTACGCGGCCTTTTACAGGGACATGCGAAGGAGTATCAAATAGGAACATCACCGGAATGCATGGTGTACCGGGCGGCTTTTGTGGGAACCGGAATTTTGGATAATGCGTATGAGCGGGATTTAGGATGCAGCAGGATTATGGAGGAGATGGACAGGTTTTTTCTGGAATGCATCGGAAAGCGCAAATCGTTTCTGGAATTATATCAGAGACTTCAGGGAAAAGATTATGGGATTCGAAGGGGAATTATGCCGTTGTTTTTGGCACAGCGTCTGGGGCTGGCGGAGGGGGTTCCGGTTATCTACCTCCAGCAGAAAGAGTTGGAAATCAACGAAAATATTTTGAACAATGTGAATGATTTTCCGGAGAATTATGAGCTGTATTTTGAACCGGAGAGTGGGAAAAAAGAGCAGTACTTAAAAGAACTGGAACGGGGCTGGCAGACAGAGGGAGAGTTGTGCTCCACTAAACAGCACCGATGGATGCTGCTTATGGGAGAAATGCAGAAATGGTACCGCTCGCTGCCTCAGTATGCCATGATAACCAACAATTTTCCTCCCAGGGAGCAAAGAGCGGTGCGCTCCTTTCGGAATCTCTTAAAGCGCAGTGAACTAAATCCAAGGGAATTCTTATTTGAGCGGATTCCAGCTTTGCTGGCGGAAGAGGCTGGGGAAAAAGAAAAGAATCTGCAGGAGACGGCGGCGGAACTGCTCTGTATCAAGGAGCTTGTGGATGTATCTTTTTCTAATCTTCAGAGACGCACTGCAGAGGATATCCGGGAGGTGTTCGGCGGAAAAGCTCAGGAAAGCCTGAGAGGATGTCTGATGTCCTGGCGTCAGCGGCAGGGCAGCGCAGGGAGGGAGTACATTTTAAATAAATCTTCTCATGAATTTCTACGGTATTTAGAGGAAACAGAAACCAATGATGAGCTGGAAATTATGTCCCAGTTATCGAGAATTCTTTTAGACATTCATATGGAAGACTGGAATGACGACACCCCGGAGATTTTTCGAAGGACTCTGCTGGAGATTCGGGAGGAAGTGGAACATCTCTCGGTCCATTCTGAGGGAAAAGGCCAAAGGACAATTATTTTGAGGGATGAGCAAGGACAGGATATCAAGCGCAGCTATGAGGCAGATACCGGGGACAGCGCCAGCAGTTTTCTGAAAAATATGATTGACGAGGCCATGGAAGATTTTGAGGACACGCTGGAGACCAGCCAGAAAGTGGCGGTTCTAGTGGAGGTCCTTCAGGAATTGCTGAAATGACAGCTGAAAATCAGGAGGGGAAATGAAAGAAATCATTTATCTGGATAACGCGTCGACCACATATCCCAAACCGGAGCCTGTCTATCAGGCAATGGAAGACGCCGGGAGAAATCTTGCCGTTAATGTGGGAAGAGGTTCTTACGGCCTGGCACGGAAGGGATTTCAATTGATAGAAAAGACCAGAGAGCAAATCTGCCGGCTGGCTCAGGGCAGCGCTTTGGCGGAAACTGTGCTGACGCCTTCCGCCACCATTGCATGTAATCAGGTTCTTGGAGGCCTTGACTGGAAACCTGAGGATGTAGTGTATGTGACGCCTTTTGAACACAATGCAATGATGCGGGTACTGTACCATTTACAGCAAAAATATGGGTTCCAGGTGGAAGAGCTGGCGGTAGATGGAGAGACTTTAGAGCTGGATTTGGAGAAAATTTCGTATCAATTTCTGCGAAAACCGCCTTCTGTGCTGGCAATGACTCACGTCAGTAATGTGACGGGAGCCATTCTACCCTGGGAGAAAGCCGCAGAACTGGCAAAGAATGCCAGCCCCACAGTTATCATAGACGGTTCCCAGGCTCTGGGATTGGTTCCTGTGTGTCTGAGACGGACTTTGGCGGATTTTTACATTTTTGCGGGCCATAAGACCTTGTACGGGCCTTTTGGCATCGGCGGTTATATCAACAATCGAGGGAAGAAGCTAGAGCATATTCTATTTGGAGGAACCGGAAGTGATTCCCTGAATTTGGAGATGAGCAGAGAAAATGTGAGAGGATATGAGCCGGGAAGCATGAATATCACAGCAGCCGCGGGGCTGTATGCGGCTCTTTTAGAATGCGGGAAATTATCAGAAGGGGCAGGGCTGCAGAAAGAGCAGAAACTCCGCAGAATTCTGACGGACAGCCTGAAACGAATTCCTGGTATTCTGTGCTATCCTTCCCCAAAAGAGGCAGTGGGGATTGTGTCTTTTAATGTGGAAGGGTACCGGGCAGAAGAAGTGGGGATGCTGCTGGATGAAGAATATCAGATTGCAGTGCGCACAGGTTATCACTGTGCACCGCTGATTCACAAATATCTGCGGGATGAAAATTATGGGGGAACCGTCCGGGCAAGCATGGGACGGTTCACTGCAGAGGAAGATTTGGAACGGCTGACAGAAGCGCTCCGTGAAATTGCACAAGGATAAGACAGGGAACAAAGGAGGAAGGTTTTTATGAAGGCAGAAGCAAAATCGATAAAAGAAATTTTCGGAGGCGGGCCTCAGAAACTGGTGGTACCTTTTTTTCAGCGGAGATATGTCTGGGAGGAGGAAAACTGGGCGGAACTGCTGTCATCTATTGAATGTAATGGGGATATCCAGGTATTTCTCGGTTCCATTATCATTAAGTGGGGAGCCAGCCGGGAACCTTCCGAGGCCGCAATTGTGGACGGTCAGCAGAGGCTTACCACTATTTCCCTGCTTACCAAGGCGATTTATGATGAATTTGATGAGGAAATGCGGGGAAATGTAAGGGACACGATTCAAAATGTACTGTTTTACAAAAGAAATACTACAGATTCTTTGAAAGACAGCGAAATCAAGATTGAACATTCCAGAGTGGACAGAGATGCCTATGAGGCTGTGATTCGAGAAAGAGTGTTTGAGAAAGAGAAACCAAGACAGGAGGACTGCGTCTGTTCCGGGCAGATTGGAAAATGTTACCGCTATTACCGGCAAGTGCTCCAACAGAGGAGACAGCAGGAATTAAAAGATATTTTTGATATTATGTACAACGATAACAACAAAATGCTGGTGAGGATTGAGCTGTTGGAAAATGATGTGAATGAACAGTCTATTTTTGATACCATCAACAGAGCCGGAGCCAAGCTGAGTACAGCGGATATTATTAAAAATAACTTGTTCCAGGGATTTATGGAGAGCTGCGGGGAGAACCAGGAGAAAATCCGGGAGGTAAATCGGATATACGACGAAAAATGGGACAGAATGTTTTACTCAGAGGAAGAAAAAAATGAGTGGGACGAAAAGCGGCGGTTTGGAAATGTAAAAAGGAACAATCTGGAATTTCTGCTGTACTGCGTGGCCAGCATCAAATGGGCCAGAGAGGACACCAAAGACTTTTCCGGGCAGTTGGAAGCCCTTTATTCCAAGGAAACAAAGGAGTATGATTTCGACTCGTACCGTCAGCTGATTGAGGAAATTCATGATTATGCCAGAATATTCAGTACCCATATTACCAGGCTGCATATGGTGATGAATGACAAAGAGAAAGTCGGGAATGAGTATTTTTCTTATCAGGCTGACATGAGGCGTCTGCTGCTGATTCTGGAGGAGTTTGGCGTACAGATGTTTTATCCCTTTGTCCTTAAAATCTTAAGAGACGCGGGGGAAAACTTTCAGGATGAACATTTGACTGCCCAAAGTAAGATGCTGGAGAGCTTTATCATTCGAAGGAGGATTATGGGCACCAGCGTGTCAGATTACACTTCAAAATGTCATTTGATTCTGAGGAAAGGTCCGGAGAAGTTATTTTCCACCGCCGGAGAAAAGGAAATCAATATCAGTGACGGAGCCGTTAAGAGCCAGCTGACCCAAATGAAGGGTGACACAGCCAAATTACTTTTATTTCTCATAGAGCTTTCCACCAGAGACCGCAGGTCAGACGTGGACGAACTGACTTACACTTATACATTAGAGCATATTATGCCCCAGAAATGGCAGGAGAGTTGGGGAGTTCCGGAAAATTATGCAGAAAAGAGACAGAAGCATATTGATGACCTGGGGAATTTAACCCTTTTGAAAATTTCTCTGAACAGCACAGTGAGAAATGCAGACTTCAAAACAAAAATAGAGGGAATCCCTAAACAGGGCAGACAGAGGGCAAGGGAAGGATACAAAGGAAATATTTCTTTGAATATTACGGAAGAAATCGTGAAAATGTATGACAATGGTATGAAGGATTGGAATGAGGAGCGAATCGAAGAGCGTAGAAACAGGCTGGCGGAGAAAATCATAGAGCTCTGGCCGCTGTACCAGTCAAAATCATGAAGCTGTGATTTAGAGAAGGGATGAGATGAAGGAGATTGAGAAAGAAGGGATGAGATGAAGGAAATTGAAAAGGAATTATTGCAGGAAATGACTTTTTTGGTACTTCATATGGAAAGGAAGAACCTTCGAAGCCAGGCGAAAAGCGACCAGAAAATGTCGGAGGAACTGCAGAAAGTCATTGTAGATTATGCCAGGAGGAGGTAGCACAAAAGAGGAGATAATATGAAAGGGGAGACGAAATGCGGTTTGAACGGATTACCATGTACAATTTCATGCGCTACAAGGGAGAAAACAGAATTGATTTCAGCTGTGACAGAGAGCGAAATGTAACGCTTGTGCTGGGGGACAACACAGTAGGTAAGACAACTATTGCCCAGGCCTTCCGCTGGTGTCTGTACGGAGCAGTACTGACAGAGCGGGGAAAACGTCAGGAGGATTATCAGCTTTTGAATACAGATGTATTGTCCTTGATGAATGCAGACAGCAAAGGGAAGGTATGGGTGGAGCTTATAGCCTCAGACCAGGAGAAACGCTATATTATTCGTAGGGAGATTATCTATACACGAGCCTGCCCCAGCATGACTGCAGAGGAATTTCAGAAGAAATATTCCATGTATATTTCGGATGCGCACAGTATGGAATCTCTGGCAGAAGTGGACGAGAGAAAGGTAGATGAACTGATTAATGAACTGTTTCCCAGAAATCTGTCTCACTATTTTTTGTTTGACGGAGAGCGGTGGAATGACATCAGCGTAAATGGGGTAAAAGAAAATATCAAAGATTCGGTGCATATTTTGACAGGTTTGTCCGCCTATCAGGCAGCCATGCGGCATCTAAAGGACATGGGGCCTTATTCTGTTATCAGTAAATTTAAAAAGAAGATTACAGGTTCCGGAAATCTCTACGATAATTTGGAGGCGGAAGAGCAAAAATATGAGCGGAAAATAGAACATTGTAAAAAAGAAATAGAAACAATCGAAATCAACATCAGCAATGATAAGAAAAAATATGGGGAAATTCAAACATATCTGGAGATGAACCGTAACACGGAAGCTCTCCAGGGCCAGTACAGGAAACTGGGGATTGTAAAGAAATCACAGGGGGAACATCTGCTCAGCGAATATAAAAGGCTGGTTTTGGAATACAGCGATAAGGTCTATATGATTTTTGCGGAGCCCATGATACAGGCGTCGCTGAAAATGGTAAAGTCCGTGGAAGGAGAGCGGCGTGATGTTCCTCACATGCGCCAGGCTACCATTGACCATATTATGAAAGGCGGCAGATGCATCTGCGGAACGGCTCTTGCCCCTGGCACCAAAGAGTGGAACTGTCTGCTGGAGCAGAGAAACTATCTTCCGCCGGCAGATATGGGTTCCCTTTTAGGGGAATTTGAGCGCACAGCCGCCAGGTGGAAAAACCGTGTAAAAAATACGCCGGAAGAATTGGAAGAGACGGCCCAAAAGATAGATGACTGTGTCAGAAATTATGAGGAAACCTGCAATGAGTATATTACGCTGGAACAGAGGATGGATGAGCATATTGATTTTGCAGGACATCGCAGAAGGCTGAAAAGCTACCAGCAGAGCATTCAGGAGCTGAGCGCCAAAAAAGGGGAGATGCAGGGACAGATTGTCTCCCTGAACCGGCAGAAAGAACGACTGGAAGAAGAAATGCGAGGATTGGAGGCCAAAGATGAAGAGAACCGCCGCTGGCGGGAAAGAGTGGAGCTGGCTGAGGCTTTGTACCGGAAGTTATATCATGATTTTTCCGCAGAAGAGAGGAAAGTATTTCTGGAACTGAATAAGCAGATTCAGTATAATTTTGAGCGTATGTTTAACGCGAAGGACAAGAAAATAGAATTGTCAGAGCAGTATAATATTCAAATGTATTATAAGACAGACGCAGGGTACCGGGAGGAAAAGAACTTATCGGAAGGAGAAAAGATTGCCCGGAATTTCGCATTTATTGTGACTATTATGGATTACAGCAGAAAGCGCAAAGAGGAAAAAGCTCTGGACAAATCTCAGGGAAATGATACTCTGCCCATTGTTCTGGACGGTCCTTTTTCCAAATTGGGAGATGAAAATATCCGCCTGATTGCAAAAGTGCTTCCGGAAGTATCGGAACAGGTGGTGCTGTTTATGTTAAAGAAAGATTGGAAATATACGGACCTGGATGAATTTGTGGGAAATGCATATGTTATAGAAAAAGATGCGGAGAAATCTTACGCATCTATCAGAAAGGCAGAGGATATATTGGATGGCGGCATATGAATTTTTTAAAAAGGAATTTGAGTTTCGGGGAAAACACGCCCGGATGGCAGGAGAACTTTGTACACTGAATGACTATGAGCATACATATTTAAAAAGGGTGATTGATGTCTATGTGCTGGCGGCAGTGGTAGGATTTCGGGTGGACCGGAAAGCGGAAATAGATTATGCCCCCAATGAATCAAAAAGTATTTTTTCAGAGCAGATGCTGGGGGCCAAGGAAGATTTGGATTTTATCATGCAGATGATGATAATTTTGGAGAACAGAGAGAATATGTCACCGGAAGAGAGTGTAAAGAAAGCATTTCGGGGGCCAGAGAGCAAAGAGGAATTTGAATACTACAGAGAAATGTTCAACTCTTACGTGCGGGGAGGCGTTGAGGAATTGTACGAACGGCTTGTGCTCCGCAAATCTGAGGTGGAAGAAGAATTTTATGATGAGAAAACGGCAAATCTCATGGCATTGCTGGAACGGTTTGGATAATAAATTGTTACTGTTTACGCGCCGCTGTTTAGCCTGCCTGGATAAATTTTTCAACAAGTATTTACAAAATGGGACAAAGGCGTTATAATGAATTCACATTATATTATACCAAGAAATATAATGGTTTCTACAATAAGGTAGAACACCAAAAAGCTCTAATCCCATTCTTCGGAATGGGATTATCTTTTATCAGGAAATCTTTCTGGATTTCTTGTCGGATTTTCTATCGGATGAAACGATGAAATCCTTTGGAAAATGCGCAGGCAAATGGAAAGGAAATACGTCAGCAGGATGACGGGTGTCCGGTGTGGGAACATGGGAAGGCACTTTTCACTCAATTTCTGTAAAAAAGATATCGTCGTGATAAAAGCTGAAAAAGTGATTTACATTTCTTGGCAGGAAAGGGGAAATAAGTATGAATTACAGAATAGGGCTTGATATTGGAATCACATCCGTGGGGTGGGCAGTGTTGGAGAATAACAGCAAGGATGAGCCAGTCCGAATTGTAGATTTAGGGGTACGCTTGTTTGAGGCGGCAGAGGTGCCCAAGACAGGGGCCGCTTTAGCGGAGGCCAGACGGGAGGCCAGAACTACCAGAAGACGTCTGCGCCGCAGAAAGCATCGTTTGGACAGAATTAAATGGCTGTTTCAGGAATACGGCCTGATTCAGATAGAAGAGTTTGAGGAACGGTATAAATCACCCAATCTTCCGGATGTATATCAGCTGAGATACGAGGGGCTGGAGCGGAAACTAAAGGATGAAGAATTTGCCCAAGTTTTACTGCATATTGCCAAACATCGGGGATTCCGCTCTACTAGGAAGGCAGAATTAAAAGATGACAAAGAGATGGGAGCGGTGCTGACTGCCACAAAAGAAAATGAAAAGCTGATGGAAGCGAATGGCTATCGTACCGTCGGTGAGATGATATACAAAGATGAAACATTTCGGACAGAGTGCCGTTGGAGTGAGAAGGGATATGTGCTGACGCCGAGAAATAAACAAGGTGATTATAAGCACACCATTCAGCGTGCAATGCTGGTAGAAGAAGTTAAAACTATATTTAAGAAACAGAGAGGGCTTGGAAATGAGAAGGCAACAGAACAATTGGAGGAATCCTACCTTGCCATTATGACCAGCCAGCGCTCCTTTGATATGGGCCCTGGAAAACAGCCGGATGGAAGTCCCAGCCCCTATGCCATGGAAGGATTTGGAGACAGAGTTGGACTTTGTACCCTGGAGCCCAGGGAAAATCAGGAGCCTAGAGGGGCCAAAGCAGCCTATACGTCAGAACTTTTCGTGGCATTGCAGAAGATAAATCACCTTCGGATTGTGGACAAAAATGGAAATGGCAGAGAGCTGACGGGGGAAGAGCGGCAGAAATTGATAGAGCTGCTCCACAAGCAAAAAGAACTGAAATATACGTCAGTTCGAAAAGCATTGAATCTTGATATTAAATATAAATTTAATACTTTGAATTACAGTGGTAAAAAAGCAGATGAAGAAGAGAAGGTAAAGGAAACAGAAAAGGCAAAGTTTGCAGGAATGCTCAATTACTGTGAATATAAAAAGAAGATGCCAGATGTATTGGAATCTCTTTCAGAAGAAGAAAGAGGAATTTTGCTGGACAACGTGGGAACTATTCTGACATTGTACAAAAATGATGATACCCGTACCAGGGAATTTCTCAAACTGGGGTTGGATGCAGGTACCATCGACAAGCTGTTGGAGTTGAATCCCACTGGTTTTCAGCATGTTTCCTTAAAAGCCATGAGAAATATTATGCCTTATTTGAAAGATGGGCTTACGTATGACAAAGCATGTGAGGCAGCAGGTTATAATTTTAAAGGACAGGAAAGAGAGAAAAAATCCAAATTGCTGAAAGGGCCGGAAATCACAGAGATCATAGAAGGAATCATCAATCCAGTGGTGAAACGCTCTGTTTCCCAGACAGTGAAAGTAATCAACGCCATCATCCAAAAATATGGAAGTCCTCAAGCTATTAACATAGAGTTAGCCAGGGAGATGGCAAGAAATTATAACGACCGTCAAAAGATGGAAAAACAGATGCAGGAACGGCAGGCGGACAATGAGAGAGCTAAAAAAGAGATTCAGGAACTTGGCAATTTAACGCCTTCTGGACAAGACATCATAAAATATCGTCTGTGGCATGACCAGGATGGAATCTGTCTCTATTCTGGAAGGCGCATACCTTTAGAAAGATTGTTTACGGGAGAATATGACATTGACCATATTCTTCCATACAGTATTACCTTTGACGACAGTTATCGGAATAAAGTGTTGGTAACCTCAGAAGAAAACCGTCAGAAAGGAAACCGTATTCCCTATGAGTATTTTGGTGAGAGCGAGCCAGAGCGTTGGAAAGAGTTTGAAAAACGGGTCAATCTTTTTGTCCGGGATTATAAGAAACAGCAGAAATTATTAAAGCAGAATTTTACAGAGGAAGAGCGCAAACAATTTAAAACCAGAAACTTGAATGATACAAAATATATTACCCGCGTCATCTATAATATGATACGAGAAAATCTGGAACTGGCTCCTTATAGTCGTCCTGAAAAGAAAAAACAGGTTTATGCCGTAAACGGGGCAATTACAGCTTATATGCGTAAGCGTTGGGGACTGCCAGAAAAGGACCGTTCCACCGATACCCATCATGCGATGGATGCCGTTGTGGTGGCTTGCTGCACTGACGGCATGATACAGAAAATTTCCAGAAACATTCAGGGAAGAGAATTGCTCTATGCCAGAGGATATGTGGCAGTGGATGTGGAAACAGGTGAAATGATTTCCAGAGATGATTTTACCAGAGAAGAATGGGATGAAACTTTTGGCGTACGCCTTCCGCGGCCCTGGGAGTATTTCAAGAAAGAGCTGGAAATTCGGATGGGAGAAGACCCCAGGACATTTATTGAAACTCATGCAGATGTAGCCAGAGATTTAGATTATCCGGAATGGTTTTATGAAAAAAACATTATCCGTCCCATTTTTGTCTCCAGAATGCCAAACCGGAAAGTGACAGGTGCCGCTCATGAAGATACGATTCGAGGTCCAAGACATTTTGAAAAGATGGGAATAGTACTGACTAAGACGCCCCTGACGGAATTAAAGCTGGACAAAAAAACGGGAGAAATTGCAAATTACTATAAGCCGGAAAGCGATAAACTTTTGTATCAAGCCCTGAAAGAACAATTGGCGTTACATGATGGAGATGGAAAAAAGGCATTTGCAGAACCTTTCTATAAGCCAAAGTCTGACGGAACGAAAGGTAACTTAGTCAGAAAGGTAAAAACTTACGGTAAACTTACATTGGGCGTGCCAGTAAATTCTGAACATGGAATTGCGGCAAATGCCAATGGCTCTATGGTGCGGGTGGACGTATTCCGAGTAAATGGAAAGTACTATTTTGTTCCAGTCTACGTTTCAGATGTGATAAAAAAGAGACTGCCCACGAAAGCAGTAGTGCAGGGAAAACCTTATGAGCAATGGAAGGAAGTGGAAGATAAAGATTTTATTTTTAGTTTGTATTCCAGAGATTTGATTTCCTTTAAATCAAAAAAAGGAAAAAAAGTTACTTGTATAGATGGAACATATAAAATAGTGAATGAGAAGGTAGTTTACTATTATGGAGCAGATATAGCAACAGCAAATCTCAGTGGAAAATCACACGATGGGAGCTTTACATTTAGAGGATTAGGAATTCAAAATTTAGAACATTTGAAAAAATATCAAGTAGACATTCTTGGAAATGTAACAGAGGTAAAGCAGGAAAAACGGATGGGATTTCATTAAGGCAGATTGATAAATGGAGGGAGAGGTATGGGATTTCGCAACATAAAAATTGAGGGAAATCGAAAGCTTCATATCGAAAATCAGCAGTTGGTGATAGGAAGTGAAGCAAATGTAAAAATTCCTCTGGAAGATATCAACAGCATTTTAATTGAAAATCAGTCTGTGACAGTTTCTGCTTATATGCTGCAGAAGTTTGCAGACTTGGGGATTGCGCTGTATGTATGTGATGAAAAACACCTTCCTAATGGGGTGCTGCTTCCTATGGTAAAACATAGCCGTCATTATAAATTACTGAAATGTCAGATAGAGGCAGGGAAACCTCTGCAGAAACGTTTGTGGCAACAGATTGTGGTGCAGAAAATTAAAAATCAATCTCTGTGCCTGAAACTAAATGGCAGGGAAGGAGCAGAGGAGCTTCAGCGCATGTGTAAAGAAGTGCAGTCCGGGGACAGAACCCATGTGGAGGCTAAGGCGGCGTCTTTCTATTTTCCCAAATTGTATGGACTTGGATTTACTAGGGGAGAAGAGCATATTATCAATTCGGCCTTGAACTATGGATATGCCATTGTCAGAGGACTGATAGCGCGGAGCCTTGTATGTTACGGTATGGAGCCGTCCATTGGGATTTTTCATCGAAGTGAGCTGAACAGTTACAATTTGGCAGATGATTTTATCGAACCTTTCCGGCCCATTGTGGACTTGTATGTGGCCTCCAATTTTGATATATCTCAGACGGAAAATGCTCTGACACCGGAAATAAAACGCGGCCTATATGGAATTGTAAATTATG